>NZ_JBSSDD010000004.1:0-262009 GCF_054060415.1 Thermostichus sp. OS-CIW-32
TTTCTCGTTTTGACAAATTGGCCAGGAACTTCTTGAGTTTTCTCTATCTCGTCAGTGCTCTCTTTTGGCTCAAATGAAAGATCAACACAACCTAGGGACTTCAAAAAAAAGATTATGGTGAGCAATAGCTAGTCAATGTCAATGTGTCTGGGGTGAGCACATTGAATCATTCCAGTCGGATCTGGTAGTGGGGTGCTAAAATTATACAAAGTTTTATTAAGAGAGACATGAGTAGGGCTGCAAGTCAATTAAAGTGGATTAAAGTTTTAATCACCTTGCTGTACGGGAGACTGTGAGCTATGAAGGTCGTTGCAAGCACTGCGGCTCTGCGAGTTTATTTGGGGATCTCGGCGTTGTTACCCTTGGGAGGACAAGCGGAGATCATGTCTTGTGAATAGCGGGTGATTCCGCAGAGTTTTCATAGCAATCTAAATGGTGGTGGAGCAGCGGTACCTATTGGCTCCGCCAAATGTGATTCCGGAGGGATGTCAAAATCACCCTTTGCACAAGGTTCTATTGATGCGGCTCAATCCGGTGAATTGGTTGCGGATCTGGTTCGGCTGAAGGTATTTGTGAAATCTTAAGCCTGTGAGGTTGATATGTCGGGATCCATCGTGCTACAAATCTTGGGAACCAGCGATGTCCAGGTGGATGGACAGCCGGGAAGGGAGCAGATTAGGGGCTTTGATCTCCATGAAATGCAAGAGCTTGCTCAAGATCTCAAGAACGAATTGTTAGGTAACCTAAACCGTGTAGATTTTCCCCTAATTCGTCAGGCGCATCAGTATGTTCAGCATGTAAAGGGATCCCCCACATTCGTAGTGCTGTTAACAGATCAGACGGCTTGGTTTAGCACTCAGCCGATGGCGGCGGTGGGTTGGAAGGAGATCATTACATCCGATGGGCATTGGTGGGAGGAGGTGTTGCTGGCCTGGGCTGAAGAACACGGGATCCGCTGTCATTGTGTGCGGTTTGTGGTGCCACCAGAGGTGAGATCAGGGGTCGCAGATTGGGAAGGAATGGCAAAACTCGCTACCCAGTTTCTGAGCCAGCTTGTGCAAGACAACCAGATTCAGTTACCCAATAGCCAGGTTCTCCCTTTTGAAACACTCCTTATCCAGCACAGCAGCGGGACTCCGGCGTTGAGTAGTGCCCTGTATTTGTGGGGGATTGAGCAACGGCTAGAGGGACGAGCGGTGGAGTTTTTGTATATGTCTCGTCAGGATGAAGAACCCAGACATCATCCTGGATCCCATTGGCAGTGGCGGTTAAAAGTGCCTCAAATCCGACAATTATTGGCAGTGCAAGATTTTGCAGGGATCCTTCAGTTGGTGAAGGGACATGTGGGCAAGGATATGGAGAAACAGATCCGGCGACTGGATCGGGCGGTGTCTTTTAATTTGCGGGAGCTCAATTTGGGGCTGAATCCTGAAGAAGAAGTTCTGGAGCGGATTGCGATTGCCTGCTGGAGTGAGCGGGCGTTTCGGGAGCGGGGGCAATGGATGCACTGGATTTTAAGGGTGGCTGGAGCGTTTGAGTTGGTGTTGAAGTGTTTGGTTGTGCAGCAGGGGCAAGGGCAATTCTCGTGGCGGCGTAGGAACAATGGGTCGGTAGATTTGTTCCATCAACAGGATCCCGTTTTTGCCAACATCACAGCGATTGCGAGGGGGATCTCTCAAGGGAATTTCCTAGGAAGAAAGGATAATCAAGATTTCACATATCGGTTCGATCCTATTGCTAGAAGCCAGGAACTGAGTTATTTTCAGTCCTTTTACTGTGATGATCCAGGCTGGATCCTGAATAAAAATAAACAGATCAAATTTGCAGAGATTCGGAACGACCTCTATCACTCTTTGCAGGGGGATGTGATCGATCAAGCCTTGGATCAAAAGACGCTGGAGTTGGGATCCGTAACCCGTGCAGATCATCCGGCTCAGGTGGCGGTGGGTCACTTGGAGTTTTTGATTGGACTGGCAGGGATCCAGTCCAAAATCCAAGAGCGGGTGCGGGATTATCAAACTCAGGTGCAACGGATCGAGGAGCAACTGTAAATGGATTTGGAGCAATGGTTGGTTCAGCAGCGGCGGCTTTATGTGGGAGGGATCCCAGAGGGTGAAACGCGGTTGGCAACCCATCCGGTGAGTGGCGAGTGGCAAGAATCAGAGTATTTGCAAAACCAGTTTTGGTGGGGCGGAGGGGCGAGTCGAGAGTCGTGGCGGCAGATTGAGCAGGATTTGGGGGAACGACCCGAGCTGACTCAGGTGGCGGCCTTGACTTTTGGGCCGGTGCAGACATTTTTGGGGGCAGGGCAACGGCTACGGGACTGGGCGGTGGCGTCCTGGTTGTGTCATTACTTGGCGGCGGTAACGGTGTATCGCTGGCAGGAGCGAGGTGGGGTGGTGCTGTTGCCGCGTCATCAGGGGGTGGATTTGGTGCAGTGGTTGCGGGATCCCGACTACCCCGGTGGGGAAGGATTTTGGCGGGCAGAGTTGCCGAATGTGTTAACGGGATTACATCCTAGTCAGCCGGAATGGATTGAGAGTCAGCGTCAGGTGATCCGGCAGGAGTGGTCGCGGTTGATTGCAGTCCTTGAAGAGGTGGTGGTGGAGCGTTTTCCGAAGCTGCTGAATGGGATCGGGTGGCGGGTGATTCATCGGGATCATGCCTGCTTGTGGACGGTGTATGCCGAGTCGGAGCCGATGCAGGCTGAAGGGCTAAGTGAGCAGATTGGTAGGTTGCACGGGCAAATTGAGGCGCGGAAGTTAGCGCGACAGTGGCAGTATCCCTGGTGGGGGGGGCGAACGAGTCCGACGGCGGGGAGTCTTTCGACTTGGCATCCGGGTCTGAAGCCGCTGGATCAGGGGGGGACGTGGGGAATGCCGGATGAGCAGCTCCAGTCCTGGTGGGAAGGGGTGGCAGACCGCAGTGGTTTGGCGGGCTTGTTTTCTAAAGATGAGCGGCTGAATAGCCTGGAGATGGTGAAGCGGTTGGCATCGGCCCCTGATGTGATGGAGTTGGTTTTGCAGCGGTTGTGGGGGAAGAAACCTCCGGCCTGTCCTTGGGAGCGGTTTCCGGATCAGACGGCGACGGCAGCGGCTTGGATCACGCAGGTGGTGGATCCTGGGGTGTGGAATGAGAAGGTAGAGACGTTTAATGAGCTGATTTTTGAGCGGCAACCGTTGACGGAATGGGGGATCCCTGGGGTGGATGAGGCCGGGGAGAGGTTTGCCCATCCGCGGATTTTGGAGCGGCGAACGGTGCGGGATCAGGCTCCGGATCTACTGGATGAGTGGGAGCAAGAGAAGCTGGCGGGCTGGTAGAGTGTGATCGAGTGGACGGTGGGCTGGCGAGGCGATGGGGATCAAATGGGGCAATGGCTGTCGGGGACTCAGTATCGAGAGCGACAGTTCGCCTGGGAACGCTGGCACGTGGATGAGAGCAAGATCGAGGTCTATCGACTGGGGATCCAACCACCGCTTGTGCCATCCCAGCCCAGACAAATTGAACTGCCTCACGTATTAGACCTGTCGGTGTTGTTTAGCTATTGGAATGAGGTGTTGTATCCGCTGGTGGAAGATCACCATCTGGGACGGGTGGTGTTTGCCGGGGGGGATGATTTTCTGCTGCTGGGGCCGATCACCGAGGCGGTAGCGTTGACCAGCGATCTCTTGAAGCTCTGGCGAGGGTTACCCAATCCGGTGACAAAGCCGTTGGATCCGGTGTGTGATGGCTGGGTGCGGCGAGGAGATCAGGTGTATCCGGTGCCGGGTGGAGGGATGGATTTTAGTTTGGGGGTGGTGATTGCCCAGAGACGGATCCCCCAATCTCTTTGGCATCGCAACCTCAATCAGGCGTACAAGCAGGCAAAGAAAACAGGGCGTAACCGCGTGTGTGTGCGGGTGCTGTTTAACAGTGGCCAAAGCCTGGAGTGGGTGTGTCCGTGGCCGTTGTGGCTCCTGCTGATGGAGGAGGTGCAGCCGAAGCGGGATCCCAAGCAGACGGAGCTGAATCGCTGGGAGAAGTTGTTGGGGTATGTGGAGAGCACGCGGCTATCCTCGCAGGCGCAGACGGTGCTGGGGGTGGGATCTCTGATTCGGACGTTGTGGGCCAGTGTGGGCATCGATCCGGGGTTGTGGGATCAGGTGTTGGGATATCGGCAGAAATTTAGGGCAGAGCTATCGAGCTGGGAGTGGTGGCTGAGTTGGATCAGCCTACGGGGCTTTTTGGCTCGGCAAGAGCGGGATCGGCAGCGGTGGATTGAGAGAGTGGGAGGTCGGAGGGATGCTTGAGCAAGGGGTGAATTGGCTAACCTTGACGCCGGCGGGGCCGTTGAGTTTGGGTAATTTGACTCCGGTGGGGCAGAACAGTGGTCAGGTGGGGTGTCGTTGGCCTCCCAATGGGCATCAGTTGGCGGCGTGTTTGGGGTTGCCCAGTTCGGCGCGGTTGTGGGGGCCATTTTGGCATTCGCTCGCCTCGCCCAAATCCTTTTATGTGCCGTTGCCGTTGCCGGTGTATGCCTTGGATGAGGGCAAAGACAAGTTAGAGCGGGTGTTTCGCCTGCGGGAGGTGAGGGGATATTGGCAACCCCGACCTGAGCATGAAGGGAAGCCGAGCCAGGTGGTGGGCGGATCCCGGCTGATTTCGGGGGTGGGGCTCCGCAGTCTGTGGCGGGATGGAACGGTGAAAGGGGATGTGTTGGTGGAACTCCCTTGGCGGACGCTGACCTTGAGCCATAACAGCCGTGATGATTATCAGGTGAAGGAGGAGGGGGGCTTTTTTGCGGAGATGACGACGCTGATGGATCCCGGTTGGTCCATTTTGGTGGGGATCCTGGGGGACTATGAGCCGCCGCAGTGGGGCACTCTGGGAGCGGGCGGGATGCCGGTGGCCATTCAAGCGGTGAAGTTGATGGGTTGGGAGTGGCTGGGCGAAGAGTGCGAGGGGACAACCGGAGGGGTGCTGTTGACCGGGGCCTTGTGGAGCAAACAAACCTATTCGGTGCCCTGTCCTGAGGGGGTGCGGGCCTATGCGGCGGAGGCGGGGGTGCCGTGGCAGTCGTGGAAGAAGGTGAAGGATCGAAAGGATCCAGGGCGGCGGGTGGCGGTGTTGACGCCTGGAGAATGGCTAACTCCGGCAGGGGCGGTGTATTTGTGGCAAGAGGGATCCTCAATCCAGAAGTCGGGACCCATGCCGGATCCCTTTCATCGGGATGCGTTGGGGTATGGCCATATCTGGTTGTTTCGGGATGAGGAAAGGTAACGATGCCCAATGCGTGGTTGGTGTGTTTGTCGCCGGTGCATATTGGCGGGGCAGATAGCGAGAGCCGGGGCAACAATAATCCGGTGTTTCGCTTGCCGGATCGGACGCCTGCCATTCCGGGGAGTTCGTTACGGGGGGCATTGCGGGAGGATGCCGAAGGTAAAGATGCCTATAGGGGCCATGTCAAGAACTGGTTTGGAGGGCCGACAGAGGATATTTCGCCGGGGCGGATCTCGTTGGGGTGGGGCTGGCCGGTGTGGTGGCCGGTGCACGTACTGGGCTACGGCAATTGGTGGGTGAGTTGTCCGGCTTGGCTCAACCGTTTTCAACAACTGAATCACGGATCCCCGTTTAACTTTGCCCTGGATCAGGTGTATATGACCCATCCTGAATTGGCAGCGGGATCCAGCCTGTATTTGCGCTGGCTGAAGTTGACCAATATCCAGAAGTGGACAGAGGTGTTACCGGCTCCAGAGGGGGTGGATCCTGATTGTCGGATTGTGGTACCCAACCATTGCATCAATTTGATTGTGGATATGGGGTTGGTGCGGCAGCCGAGGGTAAGTTTGCGGGATGAACCGGATGCCAAGGGCAATTTGGTGGAAAACCTGTTTGCCGTAGAGGGGTATCCGCCGGGGGCAGTGTTTATGTTTAGCTGGACGGTGCGCCAAAAGGTAGAACATCTGGATCAGTGGCAATCCTTTTTGCAGGGGGATCACTCCCTGGGCGGACTGTGGAGCGTTGGTTATGGCAATGTGCGGATCACGAACATTGGGGGTGCATGATGGCGGTCGAACATTACGACTTGGATCGGCGGGTGTTTCATCGCCTCCAAGCAGGGATCCAACATCTGCAGGACTGGCAGGGAGCCGCCAGTGGCATTGCCGATTATGTGGCCACATGGGGGTTGGAGCGGTTTTGGTCGATGTCGCGGTCGATGGCTTTGCTGGGGGGAGCGATCCCGGCGGCGGGGCAGGGCAACAATGAACAACGGCGATATTTTGCCTGGGGAGTGGCGCGGATTGTGTTGGGAGAGATTGCGGGAGCAGAGTTGGGTATCCGGGGCGATATGACCACCCATGAGTTTCAGGAGCGGCTAAGGCAGTTGACCTTTAATCAGCAGGTGTTGATGAGTGACCTGTTGATTGCCATTGCCGAGACCATTCAGTTCTGGACGATGCGACTCAAAGACGCTCAACAGGCGGGTATGAATGCCTGAGCAATCACCTCGGCCAATGCCCTCAAAGGCTGATTCTTTCGTTGACCCGGTCGATGCCGCTCTGGATAAGGGTTTCAGCGATTTTGGATCCCTGTTTTGCGGCCTGGATGGGGTGGTTTTTGGGAGGCGGTCGAAAATGGTCTCTGGATCCCGCTCTGGGCAAGGGATGTAGAATGGAGGGGTCGCAGACCTTCCCAGAAGGTAAAGGTGTTGAAACGCTTAAAGAATGTTGACGTGTTTGAATGCGAAGTATAAGTCGCAGACCTTCCCAGAAGGTAAAGGTGTTGAAACTTAAAGTCTCGACGAATATCAGTCCGCTTAGCTGCCATACGAGCGTCGCAGACCTTCCCAGAAGGTAAAGGTGTTGAAACATGATCCAACCCTGCCCCCAGGGTTCGTAACCTCCACGCCGTCGCAGACCTTCCCAGAAGGTAAAGGTGTTGAAACACGTAATTCGCCTGTTTTACAATCTCTAAATTGAATTGTCGCAGACCTTCCCAGAAGGTAAAGGTGTTGAAACCTTACAGGCTTTGGAAGCAAGGCGGGAACGGGACGGTGTCGCAGACCTTCCCAGAAGGTAAAGGTGTTGAAACAAGTCAACGTGTAACGCCCCTGGGAACAGAAATCCCAGTCGCAGACCTTCCCAGAAGGTAAAGGTGTTGAAACTCAGGGACAAAGTCGGGGTTGTACTCGTACTCGTAGTCGCAGACCTTCCCAGAAGGTAAAGGTGTTGAAACTAGCTTGCAGCCTTGGAAAACTACCAAGACTACGTGGTCGCAGACCTTCCCAGAAGGTAAAGGTGTTGAAACTCCTTGGGCTCTAGCTTTCCACCATTCCCCACCCAATCTGGTCGCAGACCTTCCCAGAAGGTAAAGGTGTTGAAACGGTACACGGTATTGCTCCTCATTGATAAGGATGCAGGTCGCAGACCTTCCCAGAAGGTAAAGGTGTTGAAACATAAAGGTATAATTTATAGTATTTTTCTTGAAGAAGGAGAGTCGCAGACCTTCCCAGAAGGTAAAGGTGTTGAAACACGAAGCCGTTCGCCACTTGCAACGTGTAGGAGTTGCCGGTCGCGGACCTTCTCAGAAGGTGAGGGGGCTAAAATGCCCTATGAATTCTAAAAGTCCTCTCGTAGGTTGTCTCAGATTAAAACAATGGAGGATCCTAAACAATGCGCAAACTTTTACCTGCTGAACCTCCCCGCTGGTATGGACTGAAAAAAGAATGCGGCTATACCCCCCAAACCTCCGACATTACCGACAGTCGGGCTAATAGAGATATTACGGAAGCCTGGAATGGAAAGCCCTGCTTTGCCCTCAACAAAACTAAAGATCCACGCACAATATCCATCGGCGATCTCAAGCTGATCAGCCCCCTACAAATCGGCGGGGGTAGCTTTCCTGAAGGTGGGATCCTTCCAGCCCAAGCAGCCGGAATACCCTGGATCCCTGGCTCAAGTGTGAGAGGATCCTTGTTGCACTATTTGCGGAAACATTGGGACAGGATCCCGGCGAATGAGCAAGCCTTTTGGCGGACGCTACTGAATGAGAATCAAACCGCTTGGCTACCCAGAAAGATCCGGTTTGAGAATCTCTTTTTGGAGAAATCTAACCTCAAGCCTTATCCACTTAACCCTCAGCAACCTTGGCAAGTTTTTAATCAAAGGGATCCAAAGTTGGGCGTACAATGGCAGATCCCTGCCGGAGAAGGCATGAATGCTCCCAAATATGCTCTCAACATCACCCTTAAAGAGATCCCGACCGAAGAGCAGAAAAGCTGGGTTACTCAGCGGATGAAGGAAATGTTGCGCCATCAAGGGCTAGGACGTGGGATCCATGCAGGATTTGGACGGATAGCAGAACGGATCCCTGAGGGGCAATGGACGATAGAGTTACAGGGGATGAAGCCCTGTGTGCAGCAGCATAAAGTTGAGAGCGGTCAGGTGACGCAACAAGGGCAATATCGTTGGAGTCCGCAAGTTTTACGGGCCAATCTGCGGGGATGGTTTACTCGTTTGGCCTTGCCTTTGTTGGGAATACAGAACACTGAAAGGCTAACTAACAAAATCTTTGGCGGTTTGGGTTGTCCTGCCGATTTGGTGCTGTGTAGCTACAAAGCCTCGGATCCATTGCCTGCTCTCAGTATTGAGGATGGGTTGGCCAATGGCTACGCCAATATACCTGCCCGTGACGCCCATGAAACCTGGGGGATCCAAGTTGAATGCAATGAGCCATTTCAGCCCTTGATTGGCGATCTGCTGAACCTGGCCCAACAACTGGGCGGACTTGGCCCTGGCTGGAGAAGACCCCCGCATCAACTCACCAGCTTCCGAGGCTTTCGGGGCAGCCAATTTACCCTCAGAAATGTCAAGCCCTTGCCATTGGCTCCGTTGATCGACAGCCTCAAGGTTCAGATCAGAAGTTTGGCCGGACAATATGGGATCCCGGTTTTAAGTCAGCCTTATCTGGGGACGGGGTGTATCTTCAGCATTTGGGAATCAGAGGATCGCAAGGCTTGGATGGAGATTGTACATGGGGTGTGTAGTACCAAGACCAACCCTCGACCGGATTGGTGTGGCAGCTCAGAGCATCGACCCTCTGGGTATTCTGTTAGGGAACTCAAGGATCGGTGTCGGATTACAGTGCTGGATCCCGATGTGGTGCCAACCTTGAAAGACATAGGGTTTCAACAGGTCTGGAGCGCTTGATCACGGCCCAGGATCCAGGCGATAAGGGGGGGATCCCTGTGGTCAAGATAATACCGGACGGTTTGGGTCAGGTCGATCTCCAAGATGCTGGTGATCATCCTGTGCATGAGCTCCAGATGGATCCGGTCGTCCTAGGTAAGCAGAGCATACCTGCCATGGAGGCTGTTGTTGAGAGCGGCCAAGGCTGTTTGGGTGGCAGTAGCCATTCAAAGGGAGGCTTGAGGCAGGCATCCCACAGCAAGCGGAGTCGGGCCTCGGTGATGTGGAGAGGAGAATATGTTTTTGAAGGGATCCCTTTCAGCTCTCTCCCTCTGTTTTTTTCCGCGAGCGAGTTGAGGTCGCTTTCTTCGCGCCAGCGGATGCCGCAGATCTCTTGGATGATTTCTTCAGAGTAGGGGGCAACGCTGTAGGAGTTACGAAAAATACTTCCGATAGGGCATCCAGTTTTTTGCCTCGCGTAATTTTGCACCCAAGCTTGGTTATGGGGGTTAAGTCCTGCCACCAACTTCTATCCGCCTCTGCAATCCGGGCAGCTGCAATGGTTACATCGACTCCCTTGAGGGGACTGCTGGGTTGCTCGGCTAGGTATCTTAGCGCAGCCAAGATAGTCTCTCTCGATGTATTGGTCAAATTTACCTTCGGAACAATTTCTTTGGCGAGAATCTGGGCCTGCTTAACCTGCTCTGGATCAGGATCGACAACGATACACCATAGCCTTTCCAGTCCCGCTTCTTGAGCAACTGCATAGACAAAATGGTTACCAATGGCCTTGTACTGATAGTCGCCAGCCTCGACCACCAGCAGAGGAACCCAGTTGTGTCCTCCTGTCGCCCTTAGCTGATCTGCGGCTGCGGCAACAAGGAAGGAGGGAGCAGAAAACCCATCGGCGGGCGTAATGCTCTCAAGGGGTAAGTTAACCAACCTACCTAGATCTGAAAACTCACTCATCGATAAAGTACTCACGGGCAAGACTCTGGTAGTATTCTAAAACTCTCCGATTAAAGACGGCAGGCCTTCGATCAAAGCTTGCAGAGGATATCACTGCATAGTCAGGTATCCTAAAAATGCTTTTGTTTTCATTACCTCTCTTAAAATGCGGCCAGAAATATGGAAGTAGGTTCATGCTTCTCTCTTGGCTGACAATTTTTTCTATCTCATCATTTGCTCGTTTAATAGTGTTTTCGCTTTCTGAGGGGACGCCATTGAAAAAGATAGGCAAAGTCCTGGGGCCACCATCCTGTCGTGACCTAGCAGTTTCTGGAACAAATCTGGTGATTACTCTAGCAGCATTATTCAGGGAAGACAGATCGTCGGGGCGGGTAGGTATCAAAATAACATCGGCAGCAAAAACACCACTCTGGCTGAAGTAAAGCCATTGAGTTGGGCAGTCAATTAGGATGTAATCATACTCATTGCGAAGAGGGGCAATCAGATCGCGAAGGCGCCGAGTTCCCTTCTGGATATATGCTACCGCCTGGCTATCAGTTAACGTTTCCAGTTCAGGGTCTCTTGGGATGATGTCAAAGATGGAAACTATACTCTGTTTGCCTTGTCTAACCGTCTTGAGTCTGTATGTTTGGACAACGGAATGAACATCTATTTTGGGATCCTTTAAGCACTGCGTCAGTGTAATTTTTCCAGTAGTAACTCCCAAGCTTCTTGTCAGATCTCCTTGGGAATCAAAGTCAACAACTAAGACTTTCTTTCTCTTTGTTGCTAGTGCTGCTGCAAGGTTAATAACTGTTGTTGTTTTGCCTACGCCCCCTTTATTGTTATACACGCATACAGTCAGAGCGCGCTCATAGTTTTCTATCTTGTCTCGCAAGTTACGCACTATGCTCTCAATGTTATCTGAGCTAATATCAAGGTTTGCTGTAGCGGGGTGAACGACTTTTCCGTGCTTCCTCCAAAGCTGGATGTTATTTGCATTGGTGATAATTCCCCATTTTGCAGATTTGCAGTCCTTGGCAAGCAAGTAACTTTCTATCTGACAA
The DNA here is from genome assembly GCF_054060415.1 of Thermostichus sp. OS-CIW-32. Classification (NCBI taxonomy): domain Bacteria; kingdom Bacillati; phylum Cyanobacteriota; class Cyanophyceae; order Thermostichales; family Thermostichaceae; genus Thermostichus; species Thermostichus sp. OS-CIW-32. The sequence goes on from NZ_JBSSDD010000004.1 coordinate 11,183, forward strand.
ACTGCATCTCTATAGCAAGATCCTTCTCTGAGATTAACTGCTCTAGATTTTGCCTCCAAAAGCAAGTAGGGATTCTTCGGGGATCTAAAGAAAATATCTTCAGGATCTCCGTTCTTTCTTGCTGCGAGATCGACCTGGCCGCAACCTGTCTCGAATTCTTCTCTAATTTCCGAGTCGTCAAAGCCAAGCGCCTGCAGGAGAGGAGAAGCAAAGTGTTGGACAACAACTCGCTCTACCCTCTCGGTGGGAGACATCCTCTCAAGCTTCTCTCGGAGATATCTAGCCGCAGTCATAGGAAAAAATAAGGTGGACAATGCTAACCAAGCTAAAAGCTCGCCCTCAGCATAGCAGTTGCTTGGCTCGTTCTGACAGTGCCTGAGCTGTCAGGCCGTTGTAGTCCATCAATTCGGCGGGGGTGGCGGTGGTTTCGCCGCGTTTCCAGGCAAAAATGTCGCGCGGGCCAGTGTAGCGCAATGTCAGAGGCTCCAACATCAGGCTGGCCCCGCCTGTTACCCCAATGAGGGCCTCGCCGGCAAACCAAGCGGCAAATTCTTGGTCGGACATGAATTCCCCATCTGGCTGAGCACAGGTGGACCAAGCCACGTCGCCGGGGCGATACAGACGGCGGGGGTTAATCACCGAGACGATTTTGCAGCCGATCCCTTGGGCTTGGAGCTGCTCAGCCGCCTCGAACACGGGCAGGAGAACCATATCCCCCACCACGGCAAAGACGACGGTTCGGGATCCGGGAAACTCCTGAAGGACGATGCAGCCCTGCTCTACTGCTTGGCGGGCTTGTTCTAGGGTGGTGCGGATGGGCAGGGGGGTTTTGCTGGCGATGATAGGGATCCCTTTGTTGCAGGTGGATAGGGCCCATTCGTAGGCAGCTTGGGCACAGTTGGCATCCGGCGGGAAGAGGGGAAAGATGTTGCCGTTGCGCATCATGGCCGCCAGGTAGGCCTCAATTTCCGGGCGTTGGTGGGTCCAGCCGTTACGCCCCTGTTCCAGAGCGCCGGCAGTGAAGAGGGCAATGGCCGAGGGGGTGGGCCGGCGCAGCTCCGCCATGGCTTGGGTTACCGTCTGCCAGATGGGTAGGCCGTTGACGGCAAAGGACTCGTAGGAGCACCACAGGGAGCGTCCGCCGAAGAGGGCTAGGCCCGCCGTTAGCCCCGCGCAGGCATCTTCGCTCAGGGGTTCGTAGACCTGGCCTTGGGGCTGTTGGTTGTAGAGGGGATCCACCGTGGGGTGAATCACCTTGAGACCTTGGTTCACATTGGCGATGCCGGAAGCTTCGTTGCCGTCGGCATTGGCCACCAAAAAGTCGGGATCTTTCTGCCCCACCTGTACCACGAGGGAGCCGATGGCAGTGGTGGAAACCTGCTTGTCTCCTAGGGGAAACTCCGTCAGGTTCAGGGATCCCAAAGGCGGCAAAGGCCGAACGAACTCTGTAACCGCCACCTTGGCGGCTGGCCCCCCGGCTGCCCGTTGGCAGTTTTGTCGCACCAGGGCCCAAGCTGCCGGATGTAAGGCCCGCGCCCGCAGAGCCGCCACAATGTCCGGGTGATCCAGAGTGTGGTGGCCGTAGAGGTTGTGGGACTTGGATCCCTTGGCATGTACCCCAGCCCCCTTCAGTTGTTTGAGGATGAAAACCGTTAATTGTCCGCTCAGGGCTGATTGGATGGCTCGCTCCATTTCGATCAGCACCCTTTGGGCAAAGGCAAGGCGGGCTTCTAGGGAAAACTGAGTGCTGTCGACGTAAGGGCCAGGCTGTTGGGCATCGTCAAAGTCCTTGGCATCCACCAACACCACTTCCTCAAAGCCGTTGCCCCGCCAATACTCGGCCATCTGGGCGTTGCTGGCGGTAGAGATCATGCTGTGGTGTTCTTGGCTGTAGCCGTTCCAGACCAGCACCGGCAGGAAGTTGGTGCGCTGCGGGAAAGCCGTGTGGAAGTGAATCATGGAGCTCATCACATAGGGCTCTCCCAGGCCGCCATCCCCAATCGTGACCGGGAAGAGGCGATCCGGGTAGAGTAATGCCCCCGCCATGGCAAAGTGCTGCCCCTGCCCCAGCGGCCCAGCCGGCGCCAGCAGTCCGGGAATGTAGCCAGAGAGGTGACCCAACAGCCCTTCCCGCTCTCGAAAACGGGCCCGTAGGTCGGAGACGGTGTGGATGCCCATCTCGGCCAGGGATCCATCCAAGAACATGGCCGCGTAAAAGCCCGGCGCGTGGTGCCCGACTTCGGTGGGGATGTTCTTCTGGCCCAGGTACACCAGAGCTGCATAGGCTTCTGCTTGGCTGGCAAATCCGCCCGGATGGCCTGAGGCTTTACTGGCGGTCATTTGCAGGGTGAGGTAGCGCAAGGCATCGGCATAGAGCAAGGTTTGGTAGGCGGCCATGCGACTGCCGGGATCCCTCAGTTTCCCGGTGCTGGCATCCACTGCGGGCGCCTGGCCCAGGTGGTCAAATTCCGGCCAGGGATCCCCGAAGTACTGGATCCCTTCGCAAAAGGCGGGGACTTGGGCAGTTGCCTCCTGAGCCAGTGTCATCGGTTCAGCCTCACGCTTGTTGGGTTATTCACACTCACTGTAAACCCGATAACGCTTTTTGGATGTTCTGACGACAGAAGTCCAGCAGTTCCTCCAGGGTGGGCACAATGGATCCCAGTTGGGTGACATCGTTGCCCAACATTTCCCCAAAGCCGCCCGGCTCCAGGAAATCTCGCTGCATATCGATGATCACCAGGGCCAACTGAGACAGGCCGGGAACTTCATACTCGTAGGGCAAGGCCGGGATCCGAACCATAGAGACCCCCAGTTGGGATCAATGCTGGGGCGGGGATCCTGCCTCGGCCAGGCCGATTTCCCTCAACCGCTGGGCCAAGTATTCTCCGGCAGTCAGGGAAGGAAACCGAGGGATCCCGCCGGTGCGGGCCACACAAGTCGGCAAGGGTGTGAGATCCATTTCTGCACGCGGATGCACAAAGAAGGGAATGGAAAAGCGGCGCTCTTGGGGGTTGTCGGGGTTGGTCACCCGATGGGTGGTGCTGCGCAGCAGGCCATTGGTGAGGTTTTGCAGCATATCCCCGGCATCGACAATGATCTGACCGGGCAGAGCCGAAATGGGCAGCCAAGATCCATCTCGTTGCAGAAGTTCTAGCCCTGGCGCGGTGGCTTCACACAAGAGCGTGATCAAGTTGATGTCTTCATGGGCTGCAGCTCGTAAACTCTGGGGAGGGGCTTCAGCGGGAAGGGGCGGATAGTGAATCACCCGCAAGAGATTGGCTCCTCCTTCCACCGCTTTGGGCAAGTATTCGGCAGGCTCCCCCAGATACAGAGAGACCGCCTGCAACAGGCCCTGGGCACAGGTTTCCAGTTGGGCGAACAGCTCTACCATCACCCTGCGAAATTGGGGCACCTCCCGAGGCCAGATGTTGGCAGGAAGGTGGGGATCCCCTTCGCGCCCGATGTGCCAAAACTCTTTCAAGTCAGGGTAGGGGTGATTTTTGGCATGTTCTTTGCCGAAGTGGGTGTACCCTCGTTGCCCCAGCAGGGCCGGATCCTCATAGGCTCTCTTGGTCGGCTCTGGCAAAAGAAAAACCGCTTCTGCCACCTCATAGGCTTCCCGGATCAATTCCGGCGATAGGCCATGGTTGACCAAGGCAAAAAAGCCAATCTGTTGCAGCGCTTCCCCCACCTGGCGGACAAACTGCTCCCGCTCACCTGACGTTCCTTTCTGGAAGGCGGCAAAATCGACAACTGGCAGAGTCTGGCGTTGGGGAGTGGTTACCACGGCAAAAGTCGTCTCCGGCGAAGAGTCAACGCTATTTCTAGGCAGCGGGCTTGGTACCCTATGCTATCCTTCCTAAGAAGCCAAGGGGAGAGTTCTGAATCGAAGACGGTCTGTTCGGGGTTCATCTACAATATCTAGAGTCTAAAGCTGCTCAGCTACTTGCCTTCCCACAAGATGCAGGTAGAATCCTGCCGGACAGCCTCTGTCCCTTTTGTCTGGAGATTGCACCTTAGTAGCGATTAGTAGTGACCTGTGCCCTTTTCGGGAAGGCTGTGATAGAGTCGATAAAAGCAAAGTTATGACTGAGTTTTCCCCAAGAGCAGTTTGAGCGCTGGGTAGGCGAAATGGAGGGAGTTGTTCTGTTGTTGCAGTGGCTTAACTTGGTAAGGCAGGGCAGGCTACTTCTCTCTTTTTTAGCTGATTAAAGTTTTTGTAAAGTTACGGATCCCTGTTGCTTGTCAACCATAACCGCGCCTAGAATTGCCGAGGACTGATGTTTTCGGAGATAGTTTGCAGACACTGTTGATGTTGCTTTCCTTTTGCCTACTCTCAATCTGTTGACCTTTCGAGACCGACTGCTCTATGACAGACACTCATCCCTGTGCCCCCTGTATTGTGAATACGGGAACTTTGGTGAACAAGCGGGATATTTACCGACTCCTATCCGATTTGGCCCGTGTTCGCTACTTCGATATCGTCGATGGCTCAGTGCGGAAGCAAGGGGAAGGCTGCGTGGTGGATGTTTTTCAGGATCCCACTGCTGCCACACTGGTGGTAAACCGTAGCCTCTACTTAAATGTGAACAGCTTTGACTATGCCTGTCTGCGGGATCCCGCTTCCGAAGAAGAGATTGCCAACCTGGGCAAGGAGCAGCCGGGCGTGGTTATCGACTTGGTTCAGGACGGACGTATTCTGCGCTTGGTTCCCCTGGTGGAGCCGCGTTCGGATCCCGAGGAGCTCTTGGGGGATAACCAGGCGCTGCGGGCAGCGGTGGACGTTTTGGCTGCGGGCTGGGGCATAGAAGAGGAAAACTCTTCCGACTCCTCAGATTGAGAGATCCTGACCTGAAAATATAGACCTCCAAACCCATCTCTTCCTGGCCTTGAAGTTGGCCGGTGCGGTGTGACGCAAATCATGCTCGGGAGGATGGTTGCAGCCGGTATGATCCACTTGGGTCATGGGGCTTTTTGGGAGGTGGTGTGAATTCAAGGCAGCGACTGCTTTTGGGCAGAGTGTGGGGCCTGCGCCTGCTTGGATCCCTGGTGGCTGTGCTTCTGGTACTGGTGCTCAAGGCTTGCGGCGGAAGTGGTGGTTCCTCTTCTGTAGGTGTCATTCCCACTCCCATTCCAACCGTCATTCCCACCTCTACTCCAACTGTCGTTCTCACCCCTACTCCGACTGTCATTCCTGCCCCTTTGCCCTCGCCAACGACTGCGCCTGCTTCCCAGTTCACCATTGACGTTCGCTTTCCCGACAACAGTCTCACCCCCACCCAGCAGTCGATCATCCGCAATGCCGCTCTGCGCTGGCAACAGATCATCGTTGGTGACCAGCCGGATCTGCCCCCCACCACCATTCGGGCCGACGAATGCGATCGAGGGTTTCCCAGCACGCCACTCAATTTCCCCATCGACGATCTGCTGGTGGAGGTGCGGGCCAGAAACCTCGGCAACGAGCGAATTTTGGGGGGAGCTGCTCCCTGTTTTGTGCGGGCCTCTAACGGTCTGCCTTTCTACTCCGTCATTTTGTTCAACAGCCAAAACCTATCGGCTTTGGAAGAGCGAGGGGATCTGCCCATTACTGCCCTGCACGAGTTGGGCCATGCCTTGGGCTTTTTGCCCATCGTCTGGGATCCCAAGGGGCTAACGGTGGGCTTGGTGGGACGGGATCAGCCTACGCCCCCTGGCTACGATCCCCGCTTCATCGGCCCCAGGGCGGTCAGCGCCTTCGCCACGCTGGGAGGAAACGCGCCCTCTGTTCCTTTAGAAAACGAGTTTGGGGAGGGATCCCGAGATTCCCATTGGCGGGAGAATGTCTTGGGCCGCGAGCTGATGACCAGCCGCATCGACCGGGGGGTAGCCAACCCCTTAAGCATTCTCACCGTCGAAGCAATGGCAGATATCGGCTATGACGTGAACCCGGCAGCGGCGGATGGCTTTGCTTTGGGGCGCGGCAGGGGGGTCTCTCAACCTTTGGAGCTGCAAGAGCTGGAGTTGACCCTACCCCTACAGCGATTTGACGCCGAGGGCAGGCGGGTGGGGGATCCCTGAGAAAAAGAGCATATTTACTCATGGCCAAGATGCTGCTTCTTAACAATAATGAAGGTCAAGTTGTACAACTTCACAACTTCGACAATCTCTCACCTCATTTCTTTGCAATGAGCCATGGGTATCCTCAAGAAGCTTTTCGGCGGCCTGTTCTCCTTTTTCGGCATTCTCTTCGGCGGCTTGGTGGATTTTGTTACCGGGCCTTTTCGTTCTGCACCAGCTTCTCCCAGCTCTGCTCCTGCGGCTACAGCAACTGCTCCTGCCAACAAGCCCAAGGTGGTGGTGGAGAAGCCTTTTGTGCCCAATGAGATCTCGGCTCCGCGTCCTAACCGTCGCCCTGGCCCGGCTTTGGATGTGTTCCGGGCTATGGTTCAGGAGATCCCTTCGGCGCGGGCTTAGTCTGCCCATCTTCGGGAGCAGCTCGTAAGATGGAGGTGACACCGCTGGAGACTGCTCTCTATGTCCGATCTCTCTTTCTCAGAACAAGAACGGCTGAAACAGCTTGAGCGTGAACTGGAGCAAGCGGCGGCGGCCTCTGGGGATCCAGGAACATCCGTTGCGTCTCAGGGGAAAAGTGCCGTCCGAGCTTGGGTTGAGACTTGGGGGCGTCCACTGGTGACGGTCTTCGCCATTCTGGGCTGTATTCTTCTGGTCGGGCTGTTCTTCCGGGTTTTCGGCACCGTTCTCAGGTGGGCAGTGGTGGCGGGGTTGGGCTACCTGCTCTACGCCTGGGTGGTGGCACCGCGGCTGGGCCTTCCCACCGGAGCTAAGTCGAAGCCAGAGGACGGCGGTAGCGGTGCGGAGCACCATCTCGACAGCTTTTGATGGGCAGGGATCCCTGGCGAGCATATGCTTACCTGGCGGCGGCCATCTTGGGCTGGGCTACGGCTGCCAGCGCTTTTAAGTTTGGGTTGCAGCACCTGTCGCCGACGGTCTTGCTGATTTTTTCGGCATTGAGCTCTTGCTTGATCCTGGGGATCGTTTTGGTGGTTACAGGGCGGGCGAGGTTGATCGGCAGGCAGAGGGGATCCCAAATCCGCCTGTCGGCCCTTCAGGGGCTGCTCAACCCCTTCGGCTACTATGGGGTGTTGTTCCAGGCTTATGACCGTCTGTCGGCTCAGGCGGCGATGGCTTTGAACTACACCTGGCCGCTGGTGCTGGCTCTTTTGGCGGTGCCGCTGCTGGGAGAGCGCTTCCGTTGGCGGCTGGTGTTGGCCTTGGGGGTGAGCCTGCTGGGGGTGGTGCTGGTGGCTACGGGGGGATCCTGGGGCACCTTGCAGGTGGAGGATCCCTGGGGGGTGCTGCTGGCGGTGGGCAGCTCTGGAATCTGGGCGCTCTACTGGCTGCTCAATGTGCGGGATGGGCGAGATGCGGTGCTGAAGCTGTTTATGGGGTTTCTCTTCGGCAGCCTCTATGGCCTGCTACTGCTGCCGTTTCAGGAGGTCTCTTGGACAGTTGCGGGGCTGGGTTGGGCGGCTTACATTGGTCTGGCGGAGATGGGCCTGACTTTTGTATTTTGGCTGCGGGCTCTGGAGTTGGCGGGCCATCGGGGATCCCTGGCCAACTGGGTGTATGTGACGCCCTTTTTGTCGTTGGGGTTGATTGCGGTGCTGTTGGGCGAGAGGATTGCGCTGGGATCTGTGGTGGGCCTGGGCTTGATCTTGGCGAGTAACCTGTGGGGATCCCATAGGGAAAAGCCCCCCGCGGATCCTGTTCTGTCCTGAGGCGGTTGCGTTCGCGCCAGCGGGACGGAGTCCTATCGCGTTAGCGGTGCAGAGCACAATGAATCCCGTTCCTCTGTATGTGGCGGCAACAGCGCACGGGTTTGGGCACGTTACCCGTCTGGCGGCGGTCGTGAATGCTTTGCTGCGGCGGGATCCCCATGTTCTGCCCATCTTTGTTACGCCGGCTCCCCGCTGGCTCCTGGAGCGTTACGTGGAGGGGAAGTTTCTCCATCGGCCGCGGGCGTTGGATGTGGGGGTGGTGCAGCCGGATGGGCTGCAAGCGGATCTGCCGGCTACGTTGGCTGCCCTCAAGGCGTTTAAAGCCAGCGCTGCGGAGCTTGTTCGAGAAGAAGCGGATTTCATTCGAGCCCAGGGGGTGCCTTTGGTGTTGGCGGATGTGCCGCCCATTGCTGCGGCGATTGCCCAGGCTGCTGGGATCCCTTGCTGGATGGCCAGTAATTTTGGCTGGGATTTCATCTATCAGGAGTATGGCCCGGAGTTTCAACCGTTTGTGGCCTGGGTTCGGGAGCTCTATGGGCAATGTGACCTTCTGTTTCGCCTGCCCTTTAGCGAGAGCATGGTCGCGTCAGCGGTGCGGAGCACTAGCGCTTTTCCGCGTCAGCAGGAGGTGGGGCTGACGGGATCGGATCCCCGCTACGGGCCGGAGGAGGTCGCCGCCCAGTTGGGGTTACACCCGGATCAACCCAGGGCTTTGTTCACCTTTGGCGGGCTAGGGGTACGGGGGTTTCCTTACGAGCGGCTCCAAGATTTTCCCGACTGGCAGTTTCTCACCTTTGATCCGGAAGCTCCCCCCTTGCCCAACTTGCGGGTTTTGGATGGGCGGGTGTGGCGACCGGTGGATGTGATGCCCCTCTGCCGCTGGGTGGTGTCCAAGCCGGGCTATGGCACTTTGGCAGAGGCCCTGCGCAGCCGCACGTCCATGGCCTGTGTCGTCCGCTCTGGGTTTGCCGAGTCGCCGTTGCTGGTTGAGGGTTTGCGGCGCTATGGCTGGCATCGCATTCTCTCGCCAGAGGAGTTTTTTCAAGGATCCTGGGACTTTTTGCGGGATCCCGCCCACCCGCCCCAGAGGCCGGATGGGTTGGATCTGCAGGGGAATGAAACCCTGGCTGCGGCCTTAGAGGCATTCCTGCGGGGGAGGGATCGCAGGTAGCATAAAGGGCAGCTTCCTGCAGCGGATCCCATGGCCAGCAGCTCGACAGAATCTCTGCGGCAACTGTACGAAGAATTGCCCTACCCCAATGTTTCCATTGAGGCCTCGGGCCGCAACGCCATTGACGGGTTGTACCGCCTAAGTTTGACCACCGCCCAATACGCCCGCACCCGCGCCATTGTGCCCAGCGAGGGTGCTCTCATTTTGAATGCCGGCTGCGGCTCGGGCTGGGAAACGTTGATCCTGGCGGAGGCCAATCCGGGGGCGCGGCTGGTGGTGTGCGACCTGTCGGCAGAGTCGGTACGGGTGACGGAGCGACGCTTGCGCTACCACGGTTTCGGAGAGGTGGAGTTGTATGTTCTCGACCTGTTGGATATCGAACAGTTGGGGTTGGAATTTGACTTCATCAGCCTTAACGATGTGCTCTATCTGCTGGACGATCCGGTGGCGGGGCTAAAGGCGCTTAAGCGGGTTCTCAAACCTGACGGGATCCTGCGGGCCAACCTACATCACGCCTACCAGCGGGAGGTGATCTTTCGCCTACAAGAGGCGTTTCGGCTGCTGGGGCTGTTTGATCTACCCACTCCTGAGGCCTGTCAGCGGGTACGGGAATTCATGGCCAGTTTGGCCTCGGACGAAATGCGGGCAGCCCTGCGCTGGAACCCTGAGATCTACAAAGACGACACCAACATCCGGGCCAACTACCTCTTGCCAGGAGACAAGGGCTTCCTGATCCCCGACCTGATGCGCATGCTCGAGGAAGCTGAGCTGGGCCTGGTTTGTCTGGTGGACTATGCCGACTGGGATCCGGCGCTTTTGTTCAAGGAGAGGGCCATGCCCCCCTGGTTGCAAGCTGAGTTGGACAAGCTCTCGCCTGCCGACCAGAATCACTTTTATGAGCTGATCTACCCCAACCATCGCCTGATCGATTTTTGGGCAGAACACCCCGGCTCTTCCTTGGTCTTGCCCTGGAGCGACGCCGATTGGCTGGGGGGCAGAGTGCAGCTCAACCCCATCCTGGCCGACAACGTCGAATTTCGCCAAAACTTTGCCAAAGCTCACGAGAAAAAGCTGGAGTTTGCTATGAATTGGCCGGGATCCAGCTATGGGCGCCTGACCATCTCAGCCCCTCAGATGGCTTGGCTGGGATCCCTGTTGCAGGGGCCAACGGCAGTGAAAGCCTTGATTGAGCAAGCGGCCCAGGTCAACAAGTTAGAGCTGGAAGCGGCCCGGGAGGAAGTGCTCACCTACCTGGCGGGGCTGGAGTCGTTTTTGTTTGTGATGTTGGATCCTGCACCCGTTCCAGGAGAAGGAGTTTTTCCAATCGCTTGAGATCCCCGAGCCTTTCTCCCAAGGGTAGAGGGAAGCCAATGGGCCGGTTCACGGCAACTTGGAACGACTATTGAGGGATTGAGGCTCTGCCGGGCTGCAAGAACGGTCTTGGGCAGATGTCAGATGGGAAGAGATCCCTCTCTAGCGATCCACCAGGCGCAGCTCGAAGGTGAGGATGTTGGCGGCCAAAATCTCCAAAGCCCCGCCCTCAATGAGGTCGCGAGTGAGGGCAGCCCCGGAGCCACTTTGTTGGATCAATTCGCGGCTGCGGCGCACCGTCTCCTGTCGCTGGGGGTCGTCCACAACCACCTGCCGCTGATTGGACAGGCTGAGGCGATAGAAGTTGGGCAAATCTCCCCGGGTGGCATCAATGGCCAGATTGGTCTCTTCAGGGGCTACGCGGAAGGGGGCACGGGCAGTGAGCAGAGCCACCTGGATATCTTGGTCTCGCCCATCAAGGCCCTGTAGCTCGGATATATCGATCTGGAAATTGAGGGTATCGCGGTCACGGGTAAGGCGATTAACCCGTACCTGGTTAAAGCCGACGGCAAACTCCCGTTCCGGCTCTCCAAACCGCTGGATGGTGGCCTGCAAGACTGACTCTTCGTTGAGGGGGGTAACCCGAATGAGGTAATCCCAGTCCCGCACAAAGGTGTACTCGTTGAGCCCCACACGGACGTTGGGATCCACCAAGTTGGCGGTAGGGCCAGGGCTGCCGGCCCGGCTGAGAGCTACCATGTACCAGTAGTTGGGGCTGATGGGCAAACCCAGGGTCATGCGTACTTCCAGCACTGGCCGCGCCCAAGCGGCAACAGCCGTGAGAGCCGTTATGGCCATGGCTCCCAAGCAACTCCACAGCCAGCGCTGAGGAGGAAAATTAAGCTGCGGCGGGCAAGAGCAAGTGATGGCTGGGGTTCTCATTCAAGCCTCTTCAACTCTCCGGCAGGTGGCGGCAGCCCGAACTCCTTTCCTGCTCACTCTGGAACAGTCTAGCCAGGAATGGCGTGCCCTCAACAGGGGATCCCAAGGGTCGGCGGCGGAGCGCCAGCAGAAGTTTTCGTTAAGCAGTGATGATTCGGTGTGGAGGATGGCTATGCGCATTGCTCAGATTGCCCCTTTGCATGAGAGTGTGCCCCCCAAGCTCTACGGCGGCACCGAGCGGGTTGTGTCTTGGCTCACCGAAGAGCTGGTGCGGCGGGGGCATGAGGTGACGTTGTTTGCCAGCGGCGACTCCCAAACCCAAGCGCGTCTAATCCCCTTTCGGGAGCGGGCTTTGCGTTTGGATCCCACGGCCATCGACACAGTGGCTCCTCATGTTTTGATGGTCGAGAAAGCCTTTCAGATGGCCGACGAGTTTGACATTATCCACGGCCACATCGACTACTATCCCTATGCCCTGGCCCGTCGCCACCCGCAGGTTTCTTTTTTGGCCACCCTACACGGGCGACTGGACATTCCGGAGCTGCAGCCCCTCTACACCGAGTTTCAGGACATTCCGGTGGTCTCCATCTCCAACGCCCAGCGGCTGCCGCTGCCCCAGGCCCGCTGGGTGGGGACGGTCTACCACGGCTTGCCCCTGGATCTCCACCGTTTCTATCCAGAAAAGGGGGACTACCTGGCCTTTTTGGGCCGGGTCTCCCCGGAAAAAGGGCTGGACACGGCTATTGAAATTGCGGCGCGGGCAGGGATGCCGCTGAAGGCTGCTATCAAGATCGATGCGGTGGATCGCCAGTACTACGAGTTAGAAATTAAGCCTTTGGCCAGTCGCCACCCCAATGTGGAGATCATAGGGGAAATCACCGACCAAGAGAAAAGCGAGTTTTTGGGCAAGGCCTATGCGGTGCTGTTTCCCATCCGCTGGCCGGAGCCCTTTGGGCTGGTGATGATTGAAGCGATGGCCTGTGGCACGCCGGTGATCGCCACACGCTTTGGCTCCGTGCCGGAGGTCATGGCCGATAGCCGCTCCGGTTTTATTGTCGACTCGGTGGAGGAAGCAGTGGAGGCTGTGGAGAAGGTGGGATCCCTGAGCCGAGCCGGGGTGCGGCAGGTGTTTGAGGAGCGGTTCAGCGTGGAAAGAATGGTGTCGGACTACGAGGCTCTCTACCGCCAACTGGTGAACGAGCGGCAGGAGATGTCGCGAAGAAGGCAGCTTAATAAGGCTTAGATGGGCCAAGTAGCAGCTAGGGCTGCTGGGCTGCATCGGGGGGCCCCTGCTTCTTCGCCTTCTTTGAGTGGACCGATAGCAGTAAGCTGTTCGCGTAGGAGACCGGCTGGATAGGGATCGAGAAGACCGAGATGGCAGAAGACATCATCCAAATTCAAGATCAGTACTACATTCGGGCCAGCGCCTCTTGGGTGGAGGCACGCTCTCATGTTCTCAAGCATGACAACTGCTTTGCCATCTTTGACCGGCGAGGGAACATGCGCCCCCTCGGCATCCGGGATCATGGCCTCTTCCGGGACGACACCCGCTTTTTGTCCCGCTGGGTGTTGGACTTGCAGGGAAAGCAGTTCCTGCTGCTCAGCTCAGAGGTGCGGGAAGACAAAGATATTTTGGCGGTGGATCTGACCAACCCGGAGTTCACCACCTCAGAGGGGCAGTTTATCGGTCAAGATACCCTGCATGTTCTACGGACTACTTTTCTGTGGAACAACGTAGCCTACGAGCGCATTCGCATTCACAACTACGGCTCGGAGCCGTTTCGCGTGCCGATTACCCTGCGCTTTGAGGCGGACTTTGCCGATATTTTTGAGATCCGGGGCATCCGACGGGCCCAGCGGGGTCAAGTGCTGCCGGCCCAGGTGAACCCTGAGGGAGTGGTTCTCCGCTACCGCGGCTTGGATGGAGTGGAGCGGCAAACCCAGTTGCAATTTTTGCCGGCGCCGGAGCTAGTGTCGGAGAAGCTGGCGCAGTGGTGGGTGCCCCTGGCTCCTCAGGAGGAACGGGATCTGGAGCTGAGGGTGATCTGCGGCTATGGCGGGGAGGAGATCGCCCCTTTGACCTACCAGGAGGCTCTGCAGGCGGAGCGGGAACAAAGGGCTTCCTTGCGGGCGCAAGCCCACCAGATTGACACCGGCAATGCTCAGTTTAACGATTGGCTCAACGCCTCGCGGGATGACCTGCTGATGATGCTCACCCGCACTCCCTACGGGCTTTATCCCTATGCGGGGGTGCCTTGGTTTACCACGGTCTTCGGGCGCGACGCCCTGATCACCGCCCTGGCCACTCTCTGGTGGTTTCCAGACTTGGCGCGGGGGGTGCTGCTGTATCTGGCGGCCCACCAGGCCCAGGAGGTGGATCCCAGCCGCGATGCCGAGCCTGGCAAGATCCTGCATGAGCAGCGCTCCAGCGAGATGGCCAAGACGCGCGAGATCCCCTTTGGCAATTATTTCGGCAGCATTGACTCCACCCCTTTGTTTGTGGTGCTAGCAGGGCGCTACGTGCGCCGCAGCGGCGATCTAGAGCTGTTGCGGCAGTTGTGGCCCCATATCGAGGCAGCCCTGAGATGGATGGACACCTACGGGGATCCCGATGGGGATGGCTTTCTGGAGTACGCGGGCAAAGCTCACCGGGGCCTGCGCAACCAAGGCTGGAAGGATTCTGAAGATGCCATCTTCTACCCGGACGGATCCCTGGCAGAACCCCCCTTGGCCCTGTGCGAGGTGCAGGGCTATGCCTACGAAGCTAAGCAGTTGGCGGCAGAGATGGCCGAGCTGCTGGGGCGGCAAGAGCAAGCAGCCCAGTTGCGACAACAAGCGGAAAAGCTGCAGCAGCAGTTTTGGGATCACTTCTGGTGCGAAGAGTTGGGGGGCTATGCCCTGGCTTTGGATGGCCAGAAGCAACCCTGCCGGGTGCGCAGCTCCAACATGGGCCACTGTCTGTTTTCGGGGATCGCCCATCCCGAGCATGCTGCCTGCATTGCCCGGCAACTGCTGGAGCCAGCTTTCTTCAGCGGCTGGGGGATCCGCACGGTGCCGGAGGGAGAGGGGCGCTACAACCCCATGTCCTACCACAACGGCTCCATCTGGCCCCACGACAACGCCTTGATTGCCGCAGGCTTATCTCGCTATGGCTTCAAGGGCGAAGCGGTGCGGGTTTTGACGGCGCTGTTCGATGCCAGCCAGTTTCTGGAGCTGAAGCGGTTGCCGGAGCTGTTTTGCGGTTTTGGTCGTCGGCAGCGGGAGGGCCCCACCCTTTATCCGGTGGCCTGTCTGCCCCAGTCTTGGGCGGCGGCCAGTGTGTTTTTGCTGCTGCAGGCTTGTCTGGGGCTGGAGATCGACGGGCTGGCTCAACGGGTACATTTAACCAAGCCCACTCTGCCCCTGTGGCTGCCCCATGTCATTCTTGAGAATGTGCAGGTGGGCCAGGGATCCCTGGACATCGGCCTCTATTTACAAGCGGGGGGAGTGGGGATCAACATTCTCAGGAGTGCGGGGGACGTGGAGTTGACGGTGAAATAGTTGCAAAATTCAGGACATCCGCAACCCAACCTACAACTAAGTTTCACCTGCCAAATGTGGCGATAGGGACACAACTCAACAGTTCAGACAGCCTCTCCCTATCTCACATCATCAGATGCATCATCAGACACGTCATCAGAAGTTCTACTCTTGAATGTAGAGCTGATCCAAATTCCACAATGGCCCCAGAATGGGTCGGGGATCCACCCCTTGAATGCGGTTGCGCAGGGCTGAGAGAACCAGGGGGTTGAAAGTGCCAATTTGGGGCAGCTGTTCCTGGATGATGATTTGAAACCGGTCGTAGAGGGCCTTGCGCTTTTCAAAGTCTAGCTCCCGCACCCCTTCGATAAAGATGCGGTCGATCTCCCGTTCCCAATCGCTGACCTCAACCCCTTCTGCCGGGTTGCCGGGCAAATCTCCCAGATTAAAGAGGTGCAAACGGCCGTCGCTGCGCCAGATGTTGGAGCCGTTGTTGGGCTCGGTGCCGCCGCCACCAAAGCCCAGCAGCAGGGTTTCCCAGTCGCGGCTATCGGTGCGCTGCACCAGGGTGTTGAAGGCGATGGGGGTAAAATCAACGGTGATGCCGATCCGCTCCAGATCAGCTTTGATCAACGCGCCGGTGGCCTCCCGCTGATTGTTGCCGGCGTTGGTGAGCAAGGTGAAACGGACACGGTTGCCCTCGGAATCCCGCAGGTGGCCCTCAGCATCGTAGGTGTATCCGGCATCGAGGAGCAGTTGCCGCGCTTTTTCAGGGTTGTAGTCGTAGGTGGGCAAGCCCTCTTCAGGGCTGAGGTAGAAAGGGCTGGCGGGGGAGAAGACCGAGTGCTGGATCTGGCCCAACCCTTGCAGGACGCTATCGACGTAAAACTGCCGGTTCATGGCGTGGGCCACCGCCTGGCGGAAGTTCAAATCGTTAAACCAGCGGCTTTTGACGGGATCCACAAAAGGCCGCCCGGTCTGGGGGTTACGGGCGCGGCTGAGGTTGAAGGCAAAGAAATAGTTGTTCAATGTCTGGCCGAGATTGTAGATGGTGAACTGATCCCGTTCTTCTTCCCGCTTCAAGAGCTGAAAATCTCTCCCCCGCACCGAAAACACGTCGGTCTCGCCGGAGCGAAACTGCAGCAGCGCGGTGTCCTCTGAGTCCACAATGCGCAGGATTACCCGTTCAATGCGCGGGATCCCTTCCCCCTTCCAGTAGTAGGGATTGGGCCGGTACACCAGCCGCTGGCCGGGGGTGTATTCCTGCAAGATATAGGGGCCGGCCCCCACCAACTCCTGCACCGGCGTGTCGATACCCCAGGTTTGCAAGAAAAGGGGGTTGCCCTGGCTGTCCACCTGCTCGACGGTGGGCTCGAGGATGTGCTTGGGCAAAATAGGGGATCCGGCCTGCAGCAGAAAGGGAGCGAAGGGCTCCGGCAAAACGAACTCAATCCGCCGCTCGTCCAGCGCCCGCACCTGAGGCAATGCTCCGGCTTCTCCAATTCGCTTCACATCCCGCGCAGAAGTCGGGATCCGCTCGTTGAAGATGATGCGGTTAAAGGTAAAGTCCACATCTGCTGCCGTCAGGGGCTCTCCATCCGACCAGCGCAGCCCCTCCCGCAAGGTAAAGACATACCGCAAGCCGTCCTCAGACACTTCCCAGCCTTCCGCCAGCTCCGGTTTGGGCAAGAGGGTATCCTCATCCAAGGTGACCAAGCCCGCCTCCAGGTAGGCGATAGCGTCGCGGCTAGAGCTTTCGGCGGCCAAATAGGTGTTGAAGGTTTTGGGATCTGAAGTCACTGTGGCGATCAAATGGGGCGGGCGGGCAGGGGCAGCACAGGCACCAAGCCAGAGCAGGAGGATCCCCAAGAGTAGAGGGACAAAAAGGCTTCTCTTGAGCTGGTCTGTTGAGGTGCTGTTTTGGCCCGCCATTTCTTTTGCCAAGTCGTTGTTCCAAGCAAGTTTGGGACGGCTCGCCCGCATCCCGCGCCCTGTGGCCCAAGCGCTCCGCGCTGCTGAGGCCCTCACCCCCAGCCCTTCTCCTAGAGGAGTAGCCCCCCTCCCGGCCCCTTTCCCAGAGAGAAAATTGGGGATCCAGGTAATGGGTGGTTTGACTGCGACTTGGGCAGATTCTGCGTTTTTGAGGGAGCGATTGCTTGCCAGTTTGGCAGCTCAGGCAGTGGGGTGACCAGGTTCTTTTCAGATTCTGATGGGAAGGTCAGAGGAAGCTTGTCCTCTCTGTTCCAGCAACAGGGCTACTGCGAAGGCAGCAATGGCCTCTCCCTGACCTATGGGGCCCAGTTTTTCGTTAGTAGTAGCCTTGACCCCCACTTGCTTGGGGGAGATCTGCATCGCCTCGGCTAGACGGGCCTGCATGGCGGGGATGTGAGGTTTGAGCTTGGGCTGCTCCGCCACCACCACACTGTCTACATTGGCAACGCACCAGCCCTCTTGGCCCACCAGCTGCACCACTTGCTGCAATAGAAGGATGCTATCGGCCCCTTTCCAGCGTTCTTCTTCCGGGGGAAAGTAAAAGCCAATATCCCGCAGGGCTGCTGCCCCCAGGAGAGCATCCATGATGGCGTGGGTGAGGACATCGGCGTCGCTATGGCCCAATAGCCCCTTTTCGTAAGGGATCCGGATCCCGCCCAGGATCAGGGGGCGCCCCTCGATGAGGCGGTGGATGTCGTAGCCCTGGCCAATGCGCACTTTTCCGGCTCCCTTGGGAAAACCATCGAGACCCTTGTCGACCATCGCCCCCTCCGAGGAGCTAGGGGGATGGGAGTCGAGTAACCGACAAGCAGCTTTTGAGAACGCCTCTTTCTATTCTGCCGGCTCCAGAGGGGAATAGCAGATGGGACAAGACGAACCACTGTAGCAGTCGAAGCAGATGAGGTGAGACTTCCCGTAGGGATTGGCGCAGCGCTTGGCCCACTGATAATCGCTGTAGCTAAGATCTTTTCCGCAAACGTCACATCTGGCCATCCCGCTTTCTTCTCCTCAAGCTTCCGAATTAAAACACCACACTAGAGAGATGATCCTAATCGATCCCTGAGCCCCAGCTTGAGAGAAACTATCCCCCAGCCCTGTCCAGAAGGGGATCCTGCCGCCCACAGGGGATCCCGTCTTCGAGAGGCGTCCAGCCCGGCTGCCAAAGATCCCGGTTCTTCAGGGTGGCCGCGTTGACCCAGAGGCGCACCTGGGGATCGCAGACGGCTCTGAGCTCGGCAAACACCAGCCCTCCTTCCCCTTGTTGGCGAGCGGTGACCTGAAAATGTCGCCAACCCAGAACAGGCTGAACGGAAGTCCATTTGGAGCCGAGGAGGTGCGGGAAAGGCTGTTTCCGACGGGGCTTGCTGCGGGCCATGGGTTGAGAACTTGTTGCCACCCTTGCCTGTGGGCGAGCAGGTCTGCTGTCGGCTTCTGAGAACGGGATGAAGTTGGATCGGGAAGATCGATATGATGGCTAGGGGTGCTATGGCATCCCAACCTACCCACTTAGCCTATCCAACAATGGTGCAAAACGGGCAAAAGCTCGGGTTCTTTTGGCGTCAGGTGTTCCTGAAAGGGATCCTCCTGCTGCTCATCCTGGGCGGTCTGGTTTTGGGAACGGGACTGCCTCTGGTCGCGGCAAGTAGTCCTACTCTCTCCGGCAAACTTACGGGGCCAGAGTGGCGACAAGCAGACCCGGAGGCCAAGCAGGACTTTTGTCGCAAAGCCTTTCAAGCGTTTCGCGCCTCTCCTTCCCAGAGCTACATCATCAGCTCCAATGTGCAGGCTTTGACCCCAGAAGGTTTGTGTCGGCGCTTGGATCAGTTTTATCAGTATGCCGTCAACGACGAGATCCCCATCAACCAGGCGGCCAATATTGCCCCATTGCTGTTCTCCGATCTACCTCTGGAGCAGCCTTGATCCCATGTGGAGCGCTTGGTCTGCTGGGGACAAAGGCGGCGGGCGAGGATCTGGGCCCAGCTCTCAACAGTTTGGCCGGATCTAGACAGGCGTAGCCAGAGGTTCCGGGGGTGTAGGGAAAGGGAGCTGTTGGAGTTGGGGTTGTTGAGGGCGGATCCCCATCGCTTGGCGCATCAAAGCAGGCTTGAGCAGCGGCAAAACCTCCAGTCCCCACAGGCCCAGGCGACGCAAGACCAGCAACGGCCAGCTTCGGTTGGAAAAGAGGCGATTGGCAGCATCGGTTGCAAAAAGAACCAGCGCGTTTTCTGGGCGGCGACAGCGCTCGTAGGCTTGTAGCAAAGCCGGATCGCCGGGATCCCGGCCCGCCATTTTGGCTTCGATCAACAGGGCAGCCAAGGCCGCCACATCCCGCATGCCCAGATTCGCTCCCTGCCCCCCCAGCGGATGGGTGGTATGGGCAGCATCCCCCACCAAAGCCAGCCGGGATCCGATATAGGTTTGGGCATGGGCCCGCTGCGGCTGATAACAAGCTCTGGGAGAGGCGGCCAGCAAGGCTCCCAACTGGGATCCAAACCAAGGCCGGATGGCCTGCAGAAACTCAGCCTCAGATAAGCCCATCAGCCGATCTCGATCCGCTTGGCGAACTGTCCAGACGACGCAACTGCGATGGGGATCGGGGGTGGGCAAAATGGCGAAGGGACCGCTGACCTGAAAGCGCTCGTAGGCCACCTGCTGGTGAGGATGCTCATGGGTGAGGGTGGAAACGATGCACACCTGCCCATAGCCCCAGCGGGATAACGGGATCCCAGCCTGTTCCCGCAGCCGCGAACGGGCCCCATCTGCAACCACCAGCAGAGCAGCCCGCAGGGTTTGCCGGGATCCCTCCTGAGCCAGCAGCTCTACCCGCAGGTGATCTGCTGCAGGGGAGAAACTTTGCACCTGGGCGGGGCTGAAAAGGGTTACCGAAGGGCACTCGCGAATGCGCTGCAACAGGGCCTTTTGGGTGATTTGATTTTCCACGACGTAGCCCAGGGCCGGCGCTTGGAGCATCTCACGGCGCAGCTGAGCCACCCAGGGGCCTTCCCCATCAGAGACCTGAATGCGGTGGATGGGAGAGACTCCCCAGGCCTCCATAAGGGGCCATACCCCAATCCGCTGCAGAATACGAGCTGTCCCCAGAGCCAAAGCGCTGGCTCGGCCATCGGGCCCCACCCCCTGCGAGAGATCCCGCCCCTCGATCAGCCCGACGCGGATCCCGGCCTGGCCCAAAGCGGCTGCTAAGGTGGATCCCACCATCCCAGCTCCGGCAATCACCACTTCAAAATCCAGTCGCCTCGGCGGGACGGTGTCCTCGGCTGTTGTCGGGGCAACGGCGAGCGGGGCAGTGGAAGTGGGCAAAGGGCTCATGGACACTCACGGCAAGTGGGCTCAACCTCCATTCTAAGGTTCCTGCACCTGGCAGGCCGCCGAGGATCAAGCAGTAAATTGGGTCAAAGTGCTACGAGGGATCCATGTCGGTTGCACCGTTTGATTTCAGCCACTTTTTTACCCATGCTGAGATTCTGGAATTTCTGCGGCAGATGGCGGTGGCCTACCCAGACTTGATCACGTGGGAGGTGATTGGGCGGAGCTACGAAGGGCGCGACATTGTTTTGGCTACTCTAACCCAGCGTCGCACCGGGCCAGCCCTGGAAAAACCCGCCTACTGGATCGATGCCAACACCCATGCCGGAGAAGTCACGGGATCCGCCGTTGCCCTTTACGACATCCACTACCTGCTCACCCACTACGGCCAAGAGGAGCGGGTGACGCGCCTGCTGGATGGCTACACCGTTTACGTGCTGCCCCGCATTGCCGTCGATGGGGCCGAGAAATATCTAACCACCCCCTACCGTTTGCGTTCGGGCCCTCGCCCCTATCCAGAGCCGGAACCCCAGCCGGGCCTCTACCCCGAGGACGTGAACGGGGACGGCAAGATCCTCCAGATGCGCAAAGAGGATCCCTGTGGAGCATGGAAAGTGTCGTCGTTGGATCCCAGGATCTTGGTGCGACGGGATCCGGAGGAATTCGGCGGCACCTACTACCACTTGATGACCGAAGGGCTGATTCGGGAGTTCGATGGCTACGATGTGCCGGTGGCCCCACCCCTTGAAGGGCTGGACTTCAACCGCAACTATCCCCACGAATGGGTACCAGAAAATGAGCAGGTGGGAGCGGGAGACTTTCCCTATTCTGAGCCGGAAACGCGAGCCATTGGGGAGTTTTTGCGCAGCCACCGCAATATCAACGGCTTTGTTACTTATCACACTTCTTCAGCGGTTCACATTCGCCCCTACGCCACCCACCCAGATGAGTACTATCCCCCAGAAGATCTGGACATCTACAAGTTAATTGGGGAGAGGGCCACCGAGATCACCGGCTACCCGACCATCTCTGGCTATCACCAGTTTCGCTATCACCCCAAGAAGGTTAGCCACGGCAATTTCAACAGCTACGCCTATGACACCTTCGGCTGGTATGGGTTCACCACGGAGCTTTGGGATCTGCCCACGGAAGCCGGCGTGGTGAAAAAGGACTTTATCCAGTGGTTCCGCTGGCACCCCGAAGCTGACGATTTGAAGATGTTGAAGTGGAATGATCGGGTCTTGGGAGGGCGTGGCTTCATCGACTGGCAGCCCTTTGAGCACCCCCAGTTGGGCAGGGTGGAAATTGGCGGTTGGGACTACAAGGCCGTTTGGCAAAATGCGCCCCCAGAGATGTTGCCGGAACTGTGCGAGAAGCACTGCCGTTTTGCCATTGCCCATGCCCTGATGTCGCCGCGGCTGGCCTTGGCCCGCAGCGAAGTTCGCCGGCTTGGGTGGGCACGTGAGGGATCCCAGTCTTTGTTCCGGGTGGTGGTGCAATACGAAAATCAAGGGTTCTTGCCTACCTACACCAGCCAAAAAGCCCTAGAACGCAGGGCGGTGCGGCCCATTCAAGTCCGTCTGGAGTTGCCTGAGGGATCCACTGTCATCGTGGGATCCCAGAAGCAGGAGATCGGGCATTTGGAGGGCCGTTCCAACAAAGCCTACGGAGAAATCCTGTCCTCAGGCAGCGGCGTGGATTACCGCCGCAAGGTGGAGTGGGTGGTTCAAGCCCCTGTGGGCAGCTCTCTGCTGATTGTTGCCCAGGCGGAGCGGGCTGGAACGGTGCGCACCAGGGTCACGTTGTCGGACGAAGGGGTGGGTGCTGGGACTCCATAGACGGCAGGGGGTCAGGGAAAAGTAGCTCTGAGCCATGGCCGATAATAGGACTGTCCTCTTGCCATCTCACTTTTATGCCCAGCTCCATCATTTCCCCGGAAAACCTGCTGGATCTTTGTGAACAGGGTGTACACAAGGCATTGGCTGCTGGAGCCGACCAGGCAGAAGTGTTTGCCAACTCAGGCCGGGAAACGGAAGTCACGTTTGAAAAAAACGACCTGAACCTGGCCCGCAGCAGCAGCGAGACCCTGTTCGGCGTTCGGGTTTTCTGTGGCGGCAGGCTGGGCTTTGCCACCTCCAACCGCCCGGAAGAGTTAGCTGAGACGGCGGCTGAGGCTGTGACCATGGCCAAGGCTTCGCCGGCGGATCCCCTCAACGGGCTGCCGGAGCCCCAACCTTTGCCCCAGGTGCCCTTTGCCCTCGACCCAGGCCTGCTGGAACTGGATGCCGCCGAGCTGACCCAGTTGGGATCCCAATTGCTGGAGTGGGTGCGCTCCAAAGACCCTCGCATCACCATCGACAGCGGCTCCCTCAGCGTGGAGGAAGAGACCCTGGCCATCGCCTCTTCCACCGGCATCCGCGCCAACCATCACAGCGTGGAAGCGGGGGGATCCCTGTTTGGCATGGCCATCGACGGGGACGAGGTGGGCAGCTTTGCCTACGACGGCGACAGTGTGCAGAAGCGGGCCGATCTGGTGCCGGCGCTGGAGCGGGCTTTTGATCGCTTTGTCCAGAAATGCGTGGGCGCGCTGGGGGCTGGCGAGGGGGAGAGCTTCCGCGGCCCCATTGTCCTGCCGCCAGATGTGGTGGAGGAGTTTCTAGGGGATCTCCTCTTTGTGCTGGGGGCGGATGCGGTGCGCAAAGGCAAAAGCCCCTTGGCGCAAAAAATGGGATCCCGGATCGCCAGCCCGTTGCTCACCGTGGTTTCTGAAGGCCTGGGCCTGCCCGGCTACCCCATTGAGCCCTTCGACCGCGAAGGGATCCCTCGCCAAATCACCCCCTTGGTTCACGAAGGGATCCTCTGCAACTTCATGTACAACAGCTACGAAGCTCGCGCTGCTGGCGTTCCCTCCAACGGCCATGCCACAGGGGGAGCAGGCAGCCTGCCGGGAGTAGGGCCGGCTTGCCTGAGGGTGGCGCCGGGGACAACCCCCCTGTCTGAGCTGTATGCCATGGAGCGGGGCATTATTGTCACCCGTCTTTCCGGCAGCAGCAACCCCATTACCGGTGACTTTTCCGGGGTGGTGAAAGGGGGCTTCTTGGTCAAAGGCGGCGAGAAACGCCCCATCCTGGAGACCACCATTGCCGGCAATCTCTACGATTGTTTGCGCAATATCTCCGCCATTTCCCAGGAAGTAACGGTTTTCAACGGCACGGCTGCCTTTCCCGCCCTGCGCATTGAAGATGTATCCATCACTGCGGGCTAAGTAAAGCTAGGGGTGTCGAGATCCCGGCAACAGCGATTAACCTCATTCCCAAAAGCTGCGGAGTTGTTCCCATGGGCCAGGAGATCACCTGCCTCCGTTTTGGTACTGCAGACTTTGCTCAGTTTGCAGCTCGGCTCCAGCAAGAGACGAAGTTGCTCGAGCGCTGGTTGGCCGGTGCGCCGGGGCTGGATCCGGCTTGTCAGCCCTTTGCCCAGGGATCCCCGGTGGGCGGGTTTGAGCTGGAGGCGTGGCTGGTGACCCCTCAGGGGGATCCGGCCCCGATCAACTCAGCCTACCTGGAAGCGGTGAATGATCCGCTGGTGGTGCCGGAACTGGCCCAGTTTAACGTGGAGATCAACAGCCGGCCCCAAGTTTTGACCGGCTTGGCTCTGCGGCAGTTTCAGCAAGAGCTGGGCCAAACGTGGGATCGCTGTTGCCGGGTGGCCGAACACTTGCAGGTGGGGCTGATGATGATCGGCATTTTGCCTACGGTGCAGCAACGGCAATTGACCTTGGAGATGATCTCCCCCCGCAAGCGTTACCTGGCCCTCAATGAGCAAATCCTGAACTTGCACCGGCGCGAGCAATCCCCAGGGATCCCTTCCCTGGGGCTAGATATCGAAGGACCGGCTGGGCGGTTGCGGGTTACCCACCCGGACATCATGCTGGAGGCGGCGACCACCTCCTTTCAAATCCATCTGCAGGTGGCCCCCCACCAGGCAGCCCGCTACTTCAACGCTTCTCTCATCGCCTCGGCCCCTTTGGTGGCGCTGGCGGCCAATTCCCCCTACCTGTTCGGGCACGATCTGTGGGCAGAAACCCGCATCCCTTTGTTTGAGCAAGCTTTGGATGGGCCACCCCCGCCCTCCCCCACCCACTGCCCCCGCGTCACCTTCGGGCAAGGCTATGTCCAGGGATCCCTAATGGAGCTGTTTTGGGAAAATGTGCATCGCTACCCGGTGGTATTGCCACAAAGGTTAGCCACTTCCCCATCAGAGCTGGCCCATCTGCGCCTCCACAACGGCACCATCTGGCGCTGGAACCGCCCCCTCATCGGCTTGGATCCGGTTCCCCATCTGCGCATCGAACAGCGGGTGGCGGCGGCAGGCCCAACCCTAACCGATATGATCGCCAATGCGGCCTTCTACTTTGGTCTGGTGCAAGCCTTGGGATCCCAGCCCGTCCCCCCCGAGCAGGAGCTGAGCTTTGCCCAGTGCCGCGCCAATTTCTACACGGCGGCCCGCTGGGGTCTGGAGGCCCCCATCACTTGGCTCAAGGGTTGGCAGGGATCCCTGCGCCAATTGCTGCTGGAAGAGCTGATCCCCCAAGCAGAGGCGGGTTTGGTTCAACTGGATCTGGCCCCCTCCGATATTCAGGAGTACCTGGGCATTCTCCGCGCCCGGGTGGAGTCGGGGCAGAATGGGGCCACCTGGCAGCGCCGCTATGTGGCTCGGCATGGTAAAGATATGCAACAATTAACCTGTGCCTACTGGGAACGGCAGCGGCAAGGCCAACCGGTACACACCTGGGATCTCAACTAGGGCTGATACATTTACGCTGAACACTGCTGAACATCACTGTTCAACTATGCAGCGATAGCATTCTGTTTGTTTCCAAACAGAATGGCGGTATCCCGCAAAGCTTTGAGTAGAATACCCAAAGCGCAGTTTCCGTGTCGTCTTACTACCAATTTTCTGCTTTGCTTTGGCTACCATGTTGGCAGACTCGAAAGTAAACAGAAAGATCAACTGGTAGTAATCCGTACTGAACATATTATACATTATTTTCATTATTGACTAGAGTCATGCTCTCCCCACAGCCAGTTGCACCAGCGGTGGGCCACCGCGGCGGCAGGGCGGATCCCTGGCCCGCATCTCGAGTGGGCAAACTCTCTCTCAGATGGCCTTGTTGCGACCCGAGCTACCGCAGCGAAACGGTTCATTCGCGACCAAGGACTTCGTTGGACTTCTGCTCCCTCCTACCCCAGGGAGAGAGGCCAGAAGCCAGAAGTTTGAGTCGAGCCTCTTAGCCCAAACAGTATGCTCACCGTTCTCGATCATCTACCGGATCAACTGCTGGATCTAGAGGCCCATCAGCTTTACGACCGATTGGGTGGGCCAACCCTCATCCATCTGCCGGGACGACGGGATCCGGCCCTGTTTGTCTCCGTGCTGCTGCACGGCAACGAAACCACCGGTTGGCAGGCGGTGCGGCAGCTCCTCCGCCGCTACAGTCCTCTGCACCGCTGCCGCGAACGGGAATTGCCCCGCTCCCTTTCCCTCTTCATCGGCAATGTTCAGGCAGCCCGTCAAGGACAACGGCGGCTGGATGGCCAACCGGACTACAACCGCATTTGGGGCCCCGGCTCCACCCCCGAGCACGCCATGGCCCAGGCCGTCCTGCAGCAAATGCAGCGGCGGGGCGTTTTTGCCAGCGTCGATATCCACAACAACACGGGCACCAACCCCCACTACGCTTGTGTCAATCACCTGGATGCCCCTACCCTGCACCTGGCCACCCTGTTTGGGCGCACCGTTCTCTATTTCACCAAGCCAGAAGGGGTACAGAGCATGGCCTTCGGGCGCTTCTGCCCGGCGGTGACCCTGGAATGCGGCAAGCCGGATCAGCCCTATGGCACCCAGCATGCCTACGAATTCTTGGAAGCCTGCCTTCACCTGTCGGCGATCCCGCAGCGCCCTGTCTTCCGCCAAGATATCGACCTGTTCCACAGCGTCGCCATTGTCAAAATCCCGGATCAGGTGAGCTTCAGCTTTGGGGAAGAGGATGGCAACCAAGAGGGATCCCCCTCTCACATCCGCTTCCCGCCGGATTTGGATCTCCTCAATTTTCGGGAGCTTCCCCCCCACACCCCTATTGGCTGGACGAACAACGGCTTCCACCTGGAGGTGCAAGATGAGCAGGGCCAAAATGTGGCGGATCGCTTTTTCTATGCCTGCAATGGAGAAATTCGCACCAGCGTGCCCATCATGCCGGGCATGCTCACCCTCAACAGCCGCATCATCCGCCAAGACTGCCTCTGCTACCTGATGGAGCGCTACCCCCTGGTGGGCTGAGCCGGGCTGCCAATTTCCGATCCCCAAACCAGAACAGGTGGTGCTCCCCACCCCTGCAATAACAGACTCCCCGCTGGCCGCTGTACCCGTCCGCCGAGGGATGGTGAGTACGCTAACGTGGGACAGAGCGACCCCTGCAAGCCCTATCCTGAAAACTGCCAACGGCACGCTGAGCCCACGGGATCCCTATGTTGCGCCTGCTGCGGATCGAGAACTTTGCCCTGATCGAGCAATTGGAGATCCCTTTTCGAGCGGGGCTGAACGTGCTCACCGGAGAAACCGGGGCCGGCAAATCCATCATCCTCGATGCGCTGGATGCAGCTCTAGGAGGTACAGCTCGGGCTCTGCGAACTGGCAGCGAACGAGGTCTGGTGGAAGCGATCTTCAGTCCTAATCCTGAACTGCAAGCCTGGCTAGAACAAGAGCACATCGACCCCCTAGAGGAGGGCCTGGTTTGTAGTCGCGAGCTGGTGTTGCGCAACGGCAAGCTCACCAGCCGCCTGCGGGTGAATGGGGTGCTGGTGAACAAAGCCCAGATGCTCAACCTGCGGGCCAAATTGGTAGAGATCACTGCCCAGGGGCAAACCGTTCAAATCCAATCTCCCCAAACCCAGCGCCGTTGGCTGGATGACTTTGGCGGCGAAGAGTTGTTGCGAACACGGGCAGAGGTGGCTGCCCTTTACCAAACCTGGAACCATCTGAAAACAGAGGTGGAATCCCGCCGGCAAAGCCAACAACTGCGCCTGCAACGGCTAGACCTGCTGGAGTTTCAAGCGCAAGAGCTGGCCGCCCTGCGCCTGGAGGATCCCGACGAAATGGCCAAGCTGGAGCGGGAACGGGAGCGCCTGGCCCACCGCGTGGAACTGCAACAGCAAAGCTACGCAGCTCACCAATTGCTCTATCAAAACGACAGCGGCTCACCGGCCATCGCCGATCTGTTGGGCCAGGTAGAACGGTTGCTCCAGACCATGACCCAGCGGGATCCCGACCTAGCCCCTCTGGCGGAAATGGTCAGCAGCGCTCTCATTCAGGTGGAGGAGGTGGGGCGGGAGCTGGTTCGCTACGGCGAGACGCTGGAGGCGGATCCCGGTCGGTTGAACAAAATTGAACGGCGCTTGGCGCAACTCAGACAAGCCTGCCGCAAATACGGCCCGACCTTGGCCGAGGTGATGGCCCATGCGGAGCGGGTGCAGACGGAGTTGGCCCAACTGCGAGGAGACAACACCGACCTAGAGGAATTGCAGGTGCGGCTGGACAAAGCTGCCCAAGACCTGGAGCGCCATTGCCAGGTGCTCTCTCAACTGCGGCAACAAGCGGCCCGTCAACTGGAAAAGGCCCTCATAGAAGAGCTCAGCCCGCTGGGGATGAGCGCAGTGCAATTCCAGGTGCAGATCCAACCCGGCCCCCCGACAGCAGAGGGGGTGGATCAGGTGAGCTTTTGGATCAGCCCCAACCCGGGTGAGCCTCTTCAACCTTTGGCCAGCATTGCCTCGGGCGGCGAG
This sequence comes from Thermostichus sp. OS-CIW-32, assembly GCF_054060415.1. NCBI lineage: Bacteria > Bacillati > Cyanobacteriota > Cyanophyceae > Thermostichales > Thermostichaceae > Thermostichus > Thermostichus sp. OS-CIW-32. Next base: position 39,064 of record NZ_JBSSDD010000004.1, read on the forward strand.
ATGAGCCGTTTTCTGCTGGCCTTGAAAGCCGTATTCAGCCGCATCGATCCGGTGGCCACCATGGTTTTCGACGAGATCGATACCGGCGTGTCCGGCAAAGTGGCACAAGCCATCGCCACCAAGCTGCACAGCATCGCCCGAGATCACCAGATCCTCTGCGTCACCCACCAACCCCTGATCGCTGCCCTGGCGGATCACCACCTGCGGGTTCACAAGGTGGTGCACCAAAAGCGAACTTCTGTGCGGGTGGAGCTTTTGGGAGAACGAGAACGCCGCGAAGAACTGGCCCAACTCACTGCCGGCCACTCCGCCCAAGAAGCGATGACGTTTGTGGAGGCTCTCCTCAACCAAGCAGCTCAACTGCGCAAGCAGCAAATGGCCAGCCCCGCTTGACCCTCCTCTCCTTTTGTTTTGATTGTTTTGAGTGAGGGGAGGGGGGTGAGGGCCTCACCCGCCCAAGAACAGCTCCAGCACCTCAGGATTGTTCAACAAGTTGGGGCCAGTATCCTCAAAGCGGTTTTCTCCCGTGGACAAGACATAGCCCCAGTCCGCCATCTTCAGGGCCTGCTTGGCATTTTGCTCCACCATGAGGATGCTGATGCCAAGACGGTTGATCTCTCGCAGGAGGGCGAAGGTCTGTTCTATATACAGCGGCGACAGGCCAGCGGTCGGCTCATCCAGCAACAGCAACTGCGGCTCCACCATCAACGCTCGCCCCATGGCCAGCATCTGCCGTTGTCCACCCGATAGGGATCCCGCCGCTTGGCGTCGTTTCTCTTTCAGGGGTGGAAACAGCTCATAAACCCGCTCCAGTTGGGCGGCAGGGTTGTCGCGTCGGATGAAGGCCCCCATCTCCAGGTTCTCTTGCACGGTGAGGGAAGGGAAGACATTGTTGGTCTGGGGCACAAAGCCGATTCCCCGTCGCACCAGTTGCTCAGCGGGCAGGTGGGTGATGTCGGATCCCTGAAACAGCACTCGGCCTGAGCGGATGGTGGCCAAGCCAAATAAGGATTTCAGCACTGTCGATTTGCCGGCTCCATTGGGGCCGATGATCACCACAATTTGCCCGGGGTTCACCTTCAGGTGGATCCCTTTGAGGATGTCCACTCCCCGGTAGCCGCTGTAGAGATCTTGGATGTCCAGCAAAGGGGTCATGAGAGGGATCCCTCCGAAGGCAGAGGGGAGGGTTGGGGTGGGTTTAGGGAGTCGGCCAGTGCCACAGATCCCAAATAGGCCTCCCGCACGGCTGGGTTTTGTTTGATCTCCTCCATGGATCCCTGGGTGAGAACCTTGCCGGCAGCCATGACCACCACATGGTCGCAGAGACGGGTCACCAGATCCAGATCGTGCTCGATGATGCAGAAGGTGCAGCCGCGCTCGCGGTTGAGATACTCGATAAAACGCATCAAATCCGCCAGCAGAGTGCGGTTGACGCCGGCCCCCGGCTCGTCCAGCAGGATCACCCGTGCATCGGTCATCAAGGTACGTCCCAGTTCCAAGAGTTTTTTTTGCCCCCCGGAAAGGGTGACGGCCAGTTGATCCCGCAGATGGATCAGGTTCAGCCGTTCCAGAACCTCTTCCGCCCGAGCTTGCAGGTTGCGTTCTTGTCGTTGCACCTGCCGCCAACTGAACCAAGTGGCGAATAGGTTTTCCCCTATCTGGTTGGGGGGAACCACCATCAAGTTCTCCAAGACGGTCATGCGGCCAAACTCCCGCGGGATCTGAAAGGTGCGCACCAGCCCTCGACGGAACAGATGGTGAGGGGGCAGGCCGGTGATGTCTTCCCCATCTAGCCAGATGCGCCCGCTGCTGGGCCGAATAAACCCGGCAATGATGTTAAAGAGCGTGGTCTTCCCTGCCCCATTCGGGCCGATCAAGCCCGTAATCCGACCGGTTTCGATGCGGAAGGAACAGTGATCCACCGCGCTAATGCCGCCAAACCGCTTGGAGATGTCGTCGATAACAATCACGCCGCTGCCTTGGGAAAACCCCGCCGACCGATGAGTTCAGTATTTCTCAAAATATAATGAGCCCAATGGCCGAGTTTGCCCATTATCCTTCCTGGATTCCTACAGGGGCAACTGCCTTTGGAGGCCGCAGCCAGCCCTACAGCAGCCAAGGAACGGGCGAGATCCTGAGTCTGGCCCGCCTGTTTCCCGGAGCCATCTTTTCTTGAGGGAGTGGGGAACGCTTTGAGGTGAGCCAACGTCTGACTGCTACGACTCAACACTTGCTTGACTTTTGGGATCTGAGTTCTACTTTCTCTTCCCTCACAGGAGGTTGTCGGCTATGTCTCGCATGAACAAACTCACCCGACGGGCCTTTGCGGCGGCGGCTGCCCTGACGGCTGCTGCTCTTGCCACCACTCTGCTGCCCAGCACGGCTCAGCAGGCCACTCAGGGGCCGGTCAAAATCGGGGCCTTGATGTCTCTTACCGGGGATCTGCAGGCCTTCGGGGAAAACTGCCTCAAAGGGATCAAGCTGGCGATTGACCAAATCAACGCCGCCGGTGGCATTTTGGGATCCCCTGCCCAAGTGGTCGAAGCGGATGACCAGACGTCGGCTCAGCCGGCTATCGACGCAGCTCAACGGTTGGTCACCGTGGAGAAGGTGGCCGGCATCATCGGCGCCTTGGGCAGCGGCATCACCATTCCGGTGGCCACGACGGTCACGGTTCCCAATCGGATCCCGCAAATTTCCCCGGCTTCCACCGCTCCTACCATTACCACCCTGGAGGACAACGATTTTCTGTTTCGCACGGTTCCTTCCGACGCCTACCAAGGGGTGGCCTTGGCCCAGATCACCCGTGAAGAGAAGCTGGAGCGCCTGGCCATCATCTACATCAATAACGACTATGGCCAGGGCCTGGCCGACAGCTTTAAGACGGCTTTTGAAAAGCGGGGCGGCACCATCACCAAGTCGGTTCCCTACGAGCCCGGCAAGGCTTCCTATCGCAGTGAGCTGACCCAACTGAAGGAAGGGGATCCCCAGGCATTGGTGCTGATCGGCTACCCCGAAAACGGTGTGGTCATTTTGCGGCAAGCTTTGGAAGAGGGGCTGTTTGACCGCTTTGTCTTCACCGATGGCATGCGCTCTCCCGATGTGGCAGCCCAGGTGGGAGCCGAAAAGCTAGAGGGATCCATCGGCGTTTCGCCTCAGGCCCTCACCGATAGCAAGGCTTACCAAATCTTTGCCGAAGCCTACAAAGCCGCCTACGGGGAGCTGCCCCCCACCCCCTACATCGACACCGCCTACGATGCCGCTTTTGTCCTGGCTCTGGCCATTCAGAAAGCCGGCAGCACCGATGGCACTGCTGTTCGGGATGCTTTGCGGGAAGTGGCCAATCCCCCTGGCACCGAGATCCTGCCCGGAGAGTGGGCCAAGGCGGTGGAGCTGATCGGCAAAGGGGAAGACATCTTCTACACCGGCGCCTCTGGATCCATCAACTTCGATGAGAATGGGGAGGTGGCCGGCACCTTTGCCCACTGGACTTTCCAAGGGGGGAAGGTGGTGGATCTGAAGGTGTTTGAGCCGGAGAGCTAATTTTCCCCTACGGCTCCTGAGCGGGGGCCGGTTTCTCCTTCCGAGCTCCATCAAGACAATCCAGACGAGCAAGACGGGCCTGCACAGAGTACTCTCTGCAGGCCTTTTTGTGGGTTTGGGCCGCGCGGCTGTACGTCCCCAGCAGGGATCCCTCCCCATCACGTAGCTTTTTTTGCGGCAACTCAGCGGAGGGCAAAGCAGGCTAAAGTGTCGGCATCCTGGCGTCTTGTGGAGAATCCTCGATGTTGTCCACCCAACTCCTCCTCCCCGGAGTGGCAGCTCTGCTCGGCTTCGGGTTTGCTCCAGCCGTCCTGGCTCAGACTTCCCACACCCAGCAGATGGCGATCCTGAACGGCAACGCCACCACCCTGCAAAGCAACGTCCTGCAAAACACCGTCCTGATCCTGCCCAACGTTCCCCCACAACAGTACGCCGACAGTTGGGGCTGGAGGAGCAGCCGCTCTTTGCCTCCCACTCCTGCTCCCATCACCGTCGTCATCCTCAACTCCCAAGTCAACCTAGCTGCCGAGGAAGTCGAGCCGAGGTCTTGCGGCCAGCGCTGTAGGGGATCCCTGCGCCTGCCTTGAGCGGGGGAGACTGCTTTTTGCACTCCAGACTGCCCAAGTCCGCAATCCGGTTCGCGGCCACGCTCGGATCTGGGTGGATGGGGATTGATATAATCCAGGGCAATTGTCCGCTGCTGGGCGGCAGAGGGTTTTAACGCAAGCTTGGCCCGGCTCTGCAATCTTGCTTTTTGGTGTGCGAGGGATCCCCATGAATCGTTCCAGGCAACTTCGCCCTTGGCTAACTTCAGCGCTCACCCGCGGGATGGTGCTCTGCACCGCTTTTGCGTTTGCTGAAGCGTCCCGTAGCGCTCTGCTGATGGGATCCCCGGCTTGGGCGCAATCGGTTCCTCAGCCCGGCACCCTCGACCTGCGCACCGGTGGCGACACCCCCGCCCAGCCCTCCCCCACCCCACCCCCCACTGCCGGCGAGCCAGAAGTGTTGGTAGCGGAGGTAGTGGTTGAGGGCACTGAAGATCCGGAGCTGATCAACCGGGTTTACAGCGTCATCCGCACCCGCGCCGGCGAGGTTTCCACCCGATCCCAGTTGCGGGAAGACATCAATGCCGTGTTTGCCACCGGATTGTTTGCCGATGTGCGGGCAGTGCCTTCCGATACGCCTTTGGGGGTGCGGGTCACCTTTGAGGTCAAGCCCAACCCAATCCTGAAAGCCGTGCGCACGGAAGGGGCGAAAGTTCTGGATCCGGAAGTGCTGCGGGCCGCCTTTGCCGACCAGGAAGGGCGGGTGCTCAACTTCGGCGAGCTGCAACTGGCTGTGGCCGAGATCGAGCAGTGGTACGCCGATAAGGGTTACGTGCTGGCCAAGGTTACGGATGTGCGCTCCTCCGAAGATGGCACCATCGTCCTGGAAATTGCCGAGGGGGTGATCGAGGATATTCGCGTTCAGGGCAACACCAAAACCCGTGACTTCATCATCACCCGCGAGTTGAAGTCCAAGCCGGGGGATGTGTTTAACCGCAACCAAATCCAGGAAGACCTGCAGGCGGTTTTTAATCTCAACCTGTTTCAAGATGTGAATGTGGGGCTCAACCCCGGCCAGGATCCCGACAAGGTGGTGGTGGTGGTGAACGTGGAAGAACGTCGCACCGGTACCTTGGGCGGCACCATCGGCGTTAGCTCCGCCACAGGGGTCTTCGCCGGCCTCAACGTCTCCGAACAAAACTTGGGCGGCAACAACCAAAGTGCCAGCTTCAACGTGCAGGTGGGCACCAACGAAACCCTCTTCGATTTGAACTTCACCGACCCGCGGATTGCCACGCTGGAGATCCCCACCTCCTACAACGTCAACATCTCCAACCAGCAGAGCTCCAGCTTTGTCTTTAATGAGGGATTGACCCTGCCCAATGGGGATCCCGTGCGCATCAACCGTCTTGGCGGCGGGGTGACTTTCTCTCGCCCGATTGGGGGCAATTGGCGGGCCAGCTTGGGCACCCGCATCCAATTTGTAGAAGCTCGCAACAGCAACGGGGAGCAGCAGCGCTTCGATGTGCTGGGCAACCCGATTACCTTCAGCGAGAGCGGCCAAGACAGCTACACCACCCTGCGCCTCGGCCTCATCAACGACGCCCGCGACAACCCCAACAGCCCCAGCCAGGGCTCGGTCTTTCGCATCTCCACAGAACAGTCGGTACGTCTGTTTCAAAATGGCTTGAATGCCAACCGCCTCGAGGCCGGCTACAGCCAGTTCATTCCCGTCAACCTGTTTGAAACCCGCAGCGAGCGACCGCAGGTATTGGCCTTTGATGTGCGAGCAGGCACGACCATCGGCGACTTGGCTCCCTACGATGCTTTTGCCATTGGTGGCGGCAACTCGGTGCGGGGCTTTTTCGAGGGGGGTATCGGTTCCGGTCGCAGCTTTGCCACCGCAACCGCCGAATTGCGCTTTCCCATTTTCGACCCGGTGGGGGCAGTGGTCTTTGCCGACTACGGCACCGATTTGGGCAGTGGAGCTGCGGTGGCCGGCAATCCTGCCCTGGTGCGCAACAAGCCGGGCAGTGGTTTGGGGCTGGGGGTCGGCATTCGCATCCAATCTCCCTTGGGGCCATTGCGCATCGACTACGCGGTTGGGCAAGGCGGAGCCGGCCAAGGCCAACTGCATTTCGGCATTGGCGAGAAGTTCTAACTTGGCCGTGGATTTCCCTGCCGGCTTGCTATCTTGGGAGCAGGTGCTCGTAATGGAAGCAACCCATGAAACAGCGACTCGGCCTACCTTTCCCCAAGGGATCCCTGGTGTTCTTGCTGTGTTTGAGCCTGGCCCTAGCCGGGTGTGGGCCACTGGCGCGTCTGGGCATCGGCACAACTCCTATCGCCCAGATCGAACAAAATCCCTCCCGCTACACCAATGTGTATGTCCGCGGTCGCGTGGTCAACCAGATAGGGGTGTTCGGCCAGGGTGTGTATGAGCTCCAAGACAACAGCGGTTCCCTTTGGGTCATCACCGACAAGGGCCTACCGGCCATGAACAGCACAGTGACCGTGCGCGGCAAGGCCCAAGAGGGGATTGTGGTGGGGGGACGCAGCTTCGGGGTCTCGTTGGTGGAAGCAGAGCGCTTCTAGCCTGCCCCCAAAGCCAACATGGAAACGCGGCCTGCCAAGGTTTTGGCAATCTGCTTCAAGGCCCGGGCTGAAGCCGACTCAGGTTGGCCGATGACAATAGGCGTACCCATATCTCCCCCTTGGCGCAGGGCGATTTCCAGCGGGATCCGCCCCAGCAGCGGGACACCAAGCTCGCGGGCCGTGGTCTCTCCCCCTTCTGAGCCGAAAATATCGTACTGGCGATCCGGCAGGTCGGGCGGGATGAAGTAGCTCATGTTTTCCACAATACCCAGGATGGGCACCCCCAACTGCCGAAACATGTTCAAGCCCTTGCGACTGTCCAGCAGGGCCACCGATTGTGGCGTGGTGACGATCACAGCTCCTGCCAGCGGCACTGCCTGCACTAGGGTCAATTGGGCATCGCCGGTGCCGGGGGGCATATCTACAATCAAGTAGTCCAACTCTCCCCACTGCACCTGATAGAGGAATTGCCGGATCACCCCGTTCAACATCGGCCCCCGCCAGATCACCGGCTGATCCCGCCCCACCAAAAGGCCCATCGACACCATCTTGACGCCGTAATTTTCCAGGGGGAAGATATCCTCGCCGCCGTCCTCCCGTTTTTGCACAACCAGAGACCGATCCTGCAGGCCCAACATCAGCGGCACATTGGGGCCGTAAATGTCGGCATCCAGTAGCCCCACCCGGGCCCCGCTTTGGGCCAGCGCCACCGCCACATTCACCGACACCGAGGTTTTGCCCACGCCCCCCTTGCCACTGGAAATGGCGATGATGTTGCGCACACCGGGGATGGACTGGCGATCCGGCAGGGAAGGGGAACGGGGGGTTTCCGCCGTTACCGTGACATCAATGGCTTCGATGGGGGTCAACCGGCGGATGGCAGCTTTGCACTCCTCCACAATGAATTCCCGCAAAGGGCAGGCCGGCGTGGTCAGCACCAGGGTAAAGGCCACTCGCCCAGGCTCGACGCGAATATCCCGGATCATGTTCAGTTCCACCAGGCTGCGGCGCAGCTCCGGATCTTGAACAGGGCGCAACGCCTCAAGGATGGCAGCAGCATCAAGGGTGGAGGTGGTCATGGAATCGGAAGGCTCAGCGGGTCAGTCCATATTTCACTCTAATCGGTTTTTCTCGGGTTCTTGCCGGCAGGGAAGGACAGCTCCAAAACGGGCTGCCACGCTAGTCCTGGGCAAGCAGGCTGGCCGAGGCTGATTCTGGTTGGAAGACAACGCTGTTGGCCGACGGGGGAGGGCAATTGTGCAAGCGCTGAGTGGGAGTTGGCTTGTGGTTGGGGCTAAGGTTCTGGGCTCAGTTGATCCCTCTGCTGGAAAAGAGGGGATCCCGCCGCCTCTCAATCGGGGACGAGCGCCGGGCCATGCCAACTCTCTTTTCTGACTCGGCCTGGGATCTCTTCTGCCGTTACTTTTCTCGGTCACCCTACCTGCCTTGTGCGGTGAGTCCTCTGGGCCCCTGCCGCTGCCCCCACCACGCTGCGCGTCCAAAAGATGCTGCCTGGGCGTTCTGTCCACAACAAGAATAAACTGTGGTCTGTTCTCGTGCCGGTATCTCAGGAAATTCAAGGAATTGGTTGTGAAGCCAGGCAAAAGTATGGAAATCCGTCCTGCCACCGCCTTAGATGTGCCCGTTTTGTTTGACCTCATCTGCGCCTTGGCCGAGTACGAGAAGCTGAGCCACCTGGTAACGGGATCCGCTGATCTGTTGCGCCACTATTTGTTTGGCCCAGAGGCTTTGGCCTCGGCGTTGTTGGCAGAAGTGGAGGGGCAAGCGGTGGGATTTGCCCTCTACTTCCGCAATTTTTCCACGTTCCTGACCCGACCAGGGATTTACCTTGAGGATCTGTTCGTGTTGCCGGAGTTTCGAGGCAGAGGCATTGGCAAAGCGCTCTTGGCACGGGTGGCTCAGGAGGCGGTGGCCAAAGGATATGGACGGCTGGAGTGGATGGTTTTGGATTGGAATCAGCCGGCGATAGAGTTCTATCGACGCATGGGTGCCCAGCAACATCCCGAATGGATTCTCAACCGCGTGGTGGGTGCTGATTTGGAGGCTCTGGCTCGGCTGGCCAAGGATCCCTGTCGATCTTGAGCAAGCTCCCCTCTGTTACAGACCCTAGCATTCGTGACATCCTCCCGGCGCTCGTCCTACGGACAGAGCGCGGGCTTCCCTTGGCGTCAGCGGGATGGAGTCTTTACCTCATAGCATGCAGGGATCCATGTATCCCGACGCTAACCCTGCGGGTAGAGCGCGGGGCTTGTTGCCCCCGCACCCCCGTTGGTTAAACATTAGGTTGCCCAGGAAAGGGATCCCAGCGGCACTCACGTTGTATTATTGGCTACTTCAGCCGGCAGGTCGAGCCTCTTTTGGGGAATCGGGCTAGATTGGATCCCACTGTTGATTTCTGCTGTCCACTTCTAGGGTTCTGGCGGCATGAGTTCTCCGGCCATCCAGTGGTATCCTGGCCATATTGCCAAGGCAATTGGCCAGTTGCGGGAAGAGTTGCAGCGGGTGGATGCAGTCATCGAGGTGTTGGATGCGCGGATCCCGTTGGCCAGTCGTCATCCTGAGCTGGGCCGGTGGTTGGGGGAAAAACCTCGCCTCCTGGCTCTGAACAGGGCGGACTGCATTGAGGCTGGGGATCTGAAAGCTTGGCAGGAGTATTTTTTACGGCAAGGGATCCCTGTCTATCCCACCAATGGCCGCTCAGGAGAAGGGGTGAATCGCCTCAAGCAGGCGGTCTTGCAACTGGGGCAATCGGTCAATATGCGGCGTCAACAGCGGGGAATGCGACCGCGGGCCGTTCGGGCGGTGGTGGTGGGCTTTCCCAATGTGGGCAAATCTGCTTTGCTGAATCGACTGTTGGGGCGGCGGGCAGCTGAGAGCGCAGCACGTCCTGGGGTGACGCGGCAACTGCGGTGGGTGCGGCTGGGGGGAGAGTTGGATCTGTTGGACTCGCCGGGCATCCTACCGCCCTCTCTGCCGGATCAACAGGCGGCCTCTCTATTGGCCATCTGCGATGACATCGGCGAAGCGGCCTACGATCCCGAACGGGTGGCGGCCCACTTTTTGGATCAAGTGCTGAGGGTGCAGCCCCAAGCCGGATCTCTCTTGCAAAAGCGCTACGGTTGGCCGGATCCGATCCCTCCCGGTGGTGCCGCAGTGCAGGAGTTGGCCGAGCGGCGGTATCAAGGGGATCCCCAGCGGGCGGCACGGCAAGTTCTCAACGACTACCGCAAGGGCTTGCTGGGGCCGCTGGCCTTGGAACTCCCTCCCAAGGCTTGAGCCCCTTAGAAGAAATCACGAAAGAAAGTCACGTTGTTGCTATGCCCACGGCAGGGAAACCGCTGCTGTGGGGCGTTGACTTTTCCCGAAACTGTCTACACTTGTCCCCAACCGGGATCCAGCCTCTGTTTCCAAGGCCGATACACCTTGAAGTAGACAACGGAACCCACTTGTCTGGCCAAGGCTTTGATGCAAGTGTCTCCACCCATACAGCGCTGGCAAACGGGATGGTTCACCTGCAGACGATTGAACCCCCGCCGCAGCGCACAGGCCGGTTGGCCCCGCAAAATCTCGGCCAGGGATCCCCCCAGCGTCACTTGCCCCAGCGGGATTTGCCCTTCATAGTCCTTGCAACAGGGCACCACCGTGCCGTCGTAGAGGATCCCCGCCTGACCGGAAGCGCCATTGCAGTATCCCCAGCGAGCTGGGATTACCCGTTCTGTCTCCACGTTGCCCCAACTGTCCAGGGGAAACGTTTCCAAAACCAAGCGGGGATGGATGCGGATCTGCTGCCAGCGGCCCGGTCGGTAAGTAGCAATCTGGGCTTCTACCCAATCGAGAGCCGGTGCATCCGGGATCCCTTGCAAAGCTCGTCTGGCCCAAGCCGAGAGCTGAGCGCGCATCTGCTGTGCAGAATCGATCACCGAAAGAGCCTTATGCGGCACCAAAAACGGGTGGGGGCTAGTATCCAGGAATTTGAGATGCACCTGCGTAGGGCTGGAGGAGCGCAAGTGCACCTGCAGAAATTGGGTAATCCCAGCAAAGTAGCGCTCCGGCGTGAGGCGGGGAGGTGCTCCGCGAATGCTGAAGGTGACTGGATCGGGAGTTTGCAGGGAAATGGTTAGCTTAGCAAAGGGGCTGCGGTTCAGCTTTTCAATGTGCTCCGGCCAGAGGGCAAAGGTGCTGCCGTTGCTGGTCAGGTGCAGGCGAAGGCCAAGCTCAGCGGCCCTGCGAATACCCTCGAAAAGGTATGGGTAGAGCAGCGGCTCCCCCATCAGGTGAAAAGCCATCACGCGGGCCAGCCCTGTTGCCGCTACTTCCTCCAAAATCTGCTCCAGCAGAGCGGGCTCCATGTGCCCCCGCCGCCGTTGCATGATCCCATCTGGACAAAACTCGCACTTAAAGTTGCAAACGTTGGTCACCTCTATGTGCAGGCGTTCCAGTTGGGGAATAACAGCAGACATTAACAGCAGACATAGAGAGGGCCGGAACAAGTCGAGGGCAAATAGCGGATCCCCCACAAGCGCTAGGTAGTGATACGCTGTTTATCAGGTTAGATCCGGAGCGGAGCCATCGCAATGCTGAAATGCACCACTCGCCACGTCCACATTTTTGCCGGTGAAGTTACTGCCGACAACAACTTCGTGCCCCGCGACGACCTGTTTACCCTCGATGTGGATCCGGACAACGAGCTGGTCTGGACGGATGCTGCCCTGCAAAAGGTCTATGCCCGTTTCGAAGAGTTGGTGGAAGAATACCGGGGGCGAGACTTGACCGAGTACAATATCCGCCGCATTGGGTCTGACCTGGAACATTTCATCCGCTCCCTGCTCAAGCAAGGGGAGATCGCCTATAACCTGCAGGGGCGTGCCCCCAACTTCAGCATGGGCTTTCCCCAGATCCCTGCTGAAGAAATTGTCGGCCAATACATCCCCAAGGGCTAGCTCTTTGCCGGTTCTGGACAGAGTTTTTGATTGTTCTGCATCTAAGGCTTTTACCCATCTGATTGTCGGAGCGTTTCCCCATGTCTGGAGAACCCACCCCCGAAGTTGCTGCTACCGAGAAACCTGCTGAAGCTGCCAAGCCTGCTGCTGAGGATTCCCCCAAAGCTGCCGGGAAAAAAGTCGCTAAGGAAGAAAAGCCCTTCGAGCAACAGATCACGGAAGAGGTAATCCCGGCGGCCATTGCGGCTTTTCAAAAGCGTGGGGTCAACGATCTGGAGCTGCGCCTAGAAGGCAAGACGCTGATCGGGGCGTTTGCAGGAGGCAAGAAGCAGTTCAGCGTGCTGTTTGCTGAGGGATCCCTAAATGGTCGCAAGTTCTTTCGCTGTACCACGGCGGGATCCCCGGCCAGCACCATCGAGTCTTTTATGATCGACGAGCGGCGCGTGGATGTCAACCTATTCGTGTTTTATTTGGTGCAGCGCCTTTACGCTCAGCAGTGGTATTGAGTTCGCGTGACCTTCAAGGATCCCTGGCTACCCCTAGCCGGAGAGAGTAAGCCTGCTCGCAAGAGACGAGGGGAGGTGCAGCCGGCTGCAGTTACCGTAAAGCCAGGATCCATCCGGCCATGTTCTTTGGCATGCCCACGATCCCAGAACGGGCACCTTGGCTGCCGCCTTCCCGGAAGATGAGCTGCGCACTTGGCTCGAAGAACGGTACCGCCCCAGCGGGATCAGCCGTTCATAGTCGCGTTTCAGGTTAGGGTGAGAGGCCTGGGCTACTGATCGCGCCAGCGGGACGGAGTCCTTGAAAAGCCTTCTGGCCCCGTGCATTCAACGTTTCTAGTTTGAATCGAAATGCTCATAATTCCCCAGAGGGCTGCTCCCGTAGATCAGGTTCCCCGGCAAACGGCGCAGCTGGGGCTCGAACCCGGTCGGCCCAGAGGTTGTTCCCCAGTGCAGGGATCCCTTGCCATTGAGAGGGATGTTCTGTCGGGGCCAAAAACGATTATCGTTTTGTGAAGAAAGGTAAGGCTCTGCTACAGGAGATCTCGAAATGTACATCGTGCAGATTGCGTCTGAATGCGCCCCGGTTATCAAGGCGGGGGGACTGGGGGATGTGGTGTACGGCCTCAGCCGCGAGCTGGAGGTGCGGGGCCACTGTGTCGAGCTGGTTTTGCCCAAGTACGACACGATGCGCTACGACCAGATCTGGGGTTTGCACGACGCCTATCGCGATCTCTGGGTGCCCTGGTACGGGGGAGCCATTCACTGCTCGGTGTACTGCGGCTGGGTGCATGGCCGCCTTTGCTTTTTTATTGAGCCCCACTCGGGCGATAACTTCTTCAATCGCGGGTGTTATTACGGCTGCCCGGATGACAACATGCGTTTTGCTTTTTTCAGCAAGGCGGCTCTAGAGTTTCTCCTACAAAGCAACAAGCGCCCCGACATCATCCATTGCCACGACTGGCAGACAGGGTTGGTACCGGTGCTGCTGTTTGAGATCTACAAGTACCACGGCATGGGAAACCAGCGGGTGTGCTACACCATTCACAACTTCAAACACCAAGGCTTTGGCGGCCCAGAGATTCTTTGGGCTACCGGCCTCAACCGCGAACCCTACTACTTCCACTACGACCGTTTGCGCGATAACTTCAACCCCTTTTCTCTCAACTTTATGAAGGGGGGAATTGTTTTTTCCAACTTTGTCACTACGGTCTCTCCCAATCACGCGCTGGAGGTGCAATTTGGCGACTACGGCTATGGACTTGGCCATACCCTCTACTTGCACCGGCACAAGTTTCGCGGCGTTTTGAATGGCATCGATTACGACATTTGGAACCCGGAGATCGACCGCTTTATCCCCGTGCGCTACACTGCTCAAACGCTGGAAAATAAAGCTAAAAACAAAAAAGCTCTGCGGGATCGGCTGCTACTGCAGGATGTTGACAAGCCTATCGTGGCCTATATCGGGCGATTGGACGAGCAAAAGGGCGTGCATTTGGTGCATCATGCCATCTACCGCTCCCTGTTCAAAAATGCCCAATTTGTTCTGCTGGGATCCGCTACGGAGCTAGGGATCGGCGCTTGGTTTGCCCACGAGAAAAGCTACCTCAACAACAACCCCGATGTTCACATTGAGTTGGGCTTTAACGAAGAACTTTCCCACCTTATCTATGCGGGGGCAGACATCATCGTAGTGCCCAGCCACTACGAACCCTGTGGACTCACTCAGATGATTGGCTTGAAGTATGGCACAGTTCCGGTGGTGAGAGGAGTGGGTGGCCTGGTGGATACCGTCTTCGACCGCGACTACGATCCCCACAAATTGCCCGAGCAACGCAACGGCTACGTCTTTTATCACACAGATCCAGCTGCTTTGGAGTCGGCTCTGGATCGGGCCATCGACCTTTGGTACACCGCTCCTGACCAGTTCCGTCAACTGCAGATTCAAGGCATGAGCTACGACTACTCCTGGAACTATCCTGGCAAGGAGTATCTGGAGATCTACGACTTCATTCGTCACCGCTGAGCCCAACAGCGATCCCCAGCGATCCCAGCTCTTGACCCCAAGGACGAAATGCTGGACGATAGGTAGCAATCTTGGGCTTAACCTTCTCTACAGATTTGCTGCTGAGAAGGGTAAGTCTGCTCCGTTATCTTTCCCTGTCTGTAAGGATCCCCGGCTGCCATGGGTTATCTCGCCTTGGTACTCCACGCGCACCTGCCCTTTGTGCGCCACCCTGAGCAAGACTTTGTGCTGGAGGAAGAATGGCTCTACGAAGCCATCACGGAGACCTATGTGCCGCTGCTGCACATGTTCGAGGGGCTACAGCGAGATGGCATCGACTTTCGCTTCACCATGTCCCTGACGCCGCCCTTGGTGTCGATGCTGCGGGATCCCTTGCTGCAGGAGCGCTACGACCACTACCTAACCAAATTGGAAGAGCTGGCCCAGCTGGAGTACGACAAAAACACCACCAACGGCCACATTCGCTACCTGGCGGAGCACTACATCAAGCAGTTTGCCATGGTGCGGGATCTCTGGGAGCGCTATGACCGGGATCTGGTGCGAGCTTTTAAGCAGTTTCAAGACAGCGGCAACCTGGAGATCATCACCTGTGGGGCTACCCACGGCTACCTGCCCTTGATGCAGATGTACCCGCAGGCAGTCTGGGCGCAGTTGATTGTAGCTTGTGAGCACTACAACGAGCACTTTGGCCAATGGCCGCGGGGGATCTGGCTGCCGGAATGCGCCTACTACCAAGGACTGGAGCGGATGATTGCCGATGCCGGCCTGCGCTACATGATCACCGACGCCCATGGTCTTCTCTACGCCAAGCCCCGGCCTCGTTACGGCATGTACGCCCCTATTTTTACCGAGACCGGCGTCGCCGTTTTCGGGCGGGATCACGAGTCTTCGCAGCAGGTGTGGTCGGCAGAGGTGGGCTATCCAGGGGATCCGGTTTACCGCGAGTTCTACAAAGACCTAGGGTATGAGGCCGACTACGAGTACATCAAGCCTTACATCATGCCCAACGGCCAGCGGAAAAACACCGGCATCAAGTACCACCGCATCACCGGGCGCAACCTGGACCTGGGGCAAAAGCAGCTTTACGACCCCTATTGGGCGCGGGAGAAAGCGGCAGAGCATGCGGGCAACTTTATGTTCAACCGCCAGCGGCAAATCGAATATTTGTACAGCGTCATGGGCCGCCCGCCGCTGGTGGTGGCCCCCTACGATGCGGAGTTGTTCGGCCACTGGTGGTACGAGGGCCCTTGGTTTTTGGATTTTCTCATCCGCAAGAGCTACTTCGACCAAAACACCTACCGCATGACTCACCTGGCGGAGTACCTGCGGGAGAACCCCACCCAGCAGGTGTGCAAACCTGCCCAGTCCAGTTGGGGGGCGCGCGGCTTCCACGAGTACTGGCTCAACCCCACCAACGCCTGGATCTACCCCCACCTGCACAAGGCCACCGAGCGGATGATCGAGCTGAGCCGTCGCGAGCCTGCCGATGACCTAGAATGGCGGGCCTTGAACCAGGCGGCGCGAGAATTGCTACTGGCTCAATCGTCTGACTGGGCTTTTATCATGCGCACAGGGACGATGGTTCCCTATGCAGTGCGCCGCACCAAGTCCCATCTGCTGCGCTTCAACCACCTCTACGAGAAGATCAAAGAGGGTCAGTTTCGGCGAGAAAAAGCCACCCCTGAAGAGGAGCAGTGGCTGGCCAAGGTGGAATACATGGACAACATCTTCCCCAATATCAACTACCGGGTTTACCGACCCCTCTAAGCCGGTTGGGCAGGTCTGGAGGGTGCCTGCTTCCGACCGCCAGAGACACCAGAGGCAGAAGTTTCCGGCTACCCTCCTTGAGGGGATCGAACTACCCCAGGGCAGGAGGGATCCTCCGTTCGTTGCGCTGATCCCAACCTTCCTCTCCTTTTGGGAAAGGGGCAGGAGTCGCTCGTGTTGGCCTCGCAGAGCGCTCAGGGAGCGTTTTAATCTGGCTTGTTCAGTAGCCCCGATATCCCCGAAGACTCCCTGCTGCTGGGGCCCGCCTTCCCCAGCCGAATGGTCAGGCCGTCGGTTCTAGAGCTTGGTGCCGCACTCGGCGCAAAACTTGTGCAGGGTGGGGTTTTTGGTGCCGCAATTGGGGCAGTAGATCAGCTCGGCGGCTTGTTCCAGTTGCCGCTTCTCCGGCAGCCCGATCATCTGATAGTTAGCTTTGCCGGCAGGCACCATCGGGTAGCAGTTTTCGTCCCGCTTGACCACAAAGTCGGCCACTACCGGCCCCTCGTGCTTGAGGATCTCCTGGATGGCATCTTCCAGTTGATCGGGGTGATCGACGCGGATCCCTTTTACCCCAAAAGCCTCGGCTAGCTTGACAAAATCCGGCATTCCGGGAGACATATCCGAGTGGGAGTAGCGCTCGCCGTGGAAGGCCTGCTGCCACTGCCGCACCATGCCCTGCCAGCCGTTGTTGATGATGGCCACTTTGGTGGCAATGCCGTACTGAGCCACTGTGCCCAGCTCTTGCATGTTCATCTGGAAGCTGGCATCGCCACTGATGCAGATGACTTCTTCGTGAGGCAGGGCTACCTTGACTCCCATCGCCGCGGGGAACCCGTAGCCCATGGTGCCCAGCCCAGAACTGGAGATCCATTGGCGCGGCCCGTTGCGCAGAAACTGCGCCGCCCACATCTGATGCTGGCCAACATCGGTGGTGTAGTAGGCGTGGGGAGCATGACGACGAAAGGCATCGATCACCTGTTGGGGGGCAATCACGCCTTCGTAGCTGGGCACCTGCAGGGGATAGTCCCGCTTCCAGCGCTCGATCCGATCCAGCCAAGCCTGAGTTAGGCCTGGAGTAGAGGGCATTTTGCTCAGTTGAGCCAGCATCTCCACCAGAACAGTGCGCACATCCCCTACAATCGGCACATCGGGCGCACGGTTTTTGCCCACCTCGGCTGGGTCGATGTCGATGTGAATGACTTTGGCGTGCTTGGCAAATTCATCTAGCTTGCCGGTCACGCGATCGTCAAAGCGGGCCCCCACCGCAATGAGCAGGTCGCACTCGGTGACGGCGAAGTTGGCATAGGCCGTGCCGTGCATGCCCAGCATCCCCACCGACAGGGGATCGTTCTCATCGAAAGCCCCTTTGCCCATGAGGGTGGTGGTCACCGGGATCCGATAGGTGTGGGCCAGCTCGGCAATTTCGGCGTGGGCACCGGAGATGATCGCCCCACCTCCCACATACAGCAAGGGCCGCTTGGCCTGCAGGATCAGCTTGGCCGCTGTGTGGATTTGCCGTGGGTTGCCACGCACGGTGGGCTTGTAGCCGGGGATGTTGATCTCGCTGACAGGTTGATAGTCAAACTCTTCCAGGCCCACATCTTTGGGGATGTCGATCAGCACCGGCCCGGGCCGCCCTGTCCCGGCAATGTGAAAAGCCTCTGCCACGATCCGAGACATTTGGCGCGGATCCCGTACCACGTAGGAGTGCTTCACAATGGGCAGGGTGATGCCAAAGATGTCCGTCTCCTGGAAGCCGTCGGTGCCAATCAGATGGCGAGGTACCTGCCCAGTGATGACCACCATGGGTACAGAGTCCATCATGGCGTTGGCGATGCCCGTCACCAGGTTGGTCGCCCCTGGGCCAGAGGTAGCAAAACACACCCCCACCTTGCCAGTGGCGCGAGCATATCCGTCGGCGGCGTG
Organism: Thermostichus sp. OS-CIW-32; assembly: GCF_054060415.1. NCBI lineage: Bacteria > Bacillati > Cyanobacteriota > Cyanophyceae > Thermostichales > Thermostichaceae > Thermostichus > Thermostichus sp. OS-CIW-32. Next base: position 56,930 of record NZ_JBSSDD010000004.1, read on the forward strand.
GGCAGCCGCTTGTTCGTGGCGTACCAGGTAATGTTTGAGCAGCCCCTGAGACTCGGCTTTGTACAGCTCGTCGTAGATGGGGAGGATGGCTCCCCCCGGATAGCCAAAGATGTGTTGCACCCCATGCCGGTGCAGGCTGTCCACCAACGCATATCCACCAGTCGCCACGGTGTCTCCTCCCCACTGAGATGACCGAACGTCAAACGCCCGCTCTCAGGAGCGCCAGCGCAGACAGGGTACTGGCCAGAAGTTGGCCAACTTTGTATTCAATTCTACAGTCTAGCAGTGGTTTGCTTTGGAATCGCTTAGACTTTCACGGTCGGCTAAAGTAACACTGGGGATCCCTAGGGATCCTCGCCGGAGTGTTGAGAGTGCCCTATCCATGACTGGAGAGCCAACCCCCATTGACCCCGGGCCGGAGCGGTCTCAGGGCAGCTTGCTGCTGTCTGGGCCCATCCTCGGATCCCCGCACAGTGCTGTGGGATCCCGACAGTGGCTGGTATGGGGAGCGCTGGGGATCTTTCTGGTGGGTCTGGGGTTGCGCCTGTGGCGGCTGGACGAGTTCCCGGCCCCCGTATTCGATGAGGTGTACTTCCCGGAGTTTGCCCAGAACTACCTGGATGGCAAGCCTTTTTACGATGTGCATCCCCCCTTGGGCAAGTACTTCATTGCCCTTAGCATTCAGGTGTTTGGCCGCAACGAGTGGGGATTCCGCTTCGCCACTGCTTTTTGCGGATCCCTGATCCCGCTGTTGCTGACCGGTTTAGCCTACCGCCTCACCTACCACGTGGGCTTTGCTCTGTTGAGCGGGGTTTTGCTGCTGACCGATGGGGTGTTTCTGGTGGAATCCCGCTTTGGCCTGATCAACGTGTATCTGGTAGCCTTTGGGCTGGCAGCGACCATTCTGTTGCTCAGAGGTCTAGAAAACCAAGGTTGGCGACGGGCTGCTCACTTTGCTTGCTCCGGGATCCTGTTGGGGGCGGCAGCTTCGGTGAAGTGGAATGGCCTCTGGTTTGCCTTCATGTTTGCTCTGTTGGGGATCCTCGTCTGGGGGGTGGTCTGGCTGCGCCCGCAGTGGATCCCACGGTTGGGCATTTTGAGCCAGATTCGTCATCTGCGCTGGTGGCACTATGCGTTCTGCTTCGTCCTCGCTCCGCTGGCCTTTTATGCCATTCAGTGGATCCCGCACCTGCAGCTGAATCCCCAACAGGGACTAACTCTGGATTGGAGCTGGACGGGCATCCAGAATTATTTCCGATCCCTGGTGCTCATCAACCAATCCATCTACGGCGGCCACATGGCAGCCCACCTGGTGGTGAACGAAGAGACCCCTGTTCACCCCTACTGCTCCACCAGCTTGCGATCCCTGGTGGCTTGGTTCCCGGCTTTGCGTCCTTGGCTGACTACGCCCTTGGCCTCGGCAGGAGCTTGGTCCTGGCCAATTCTGGGCCGCCCCGTGGCCTACTACTTCGGCAGTCAGGGCAACCTCTGGCAAGCTGTTCATGGCTTGGGCAATCCTTGGCTGTGGTGGCTGGGGACGGGATCCATCTTGGTGCTTGTCTGGCGAGGGATCCGCCACTTTCACGGTCTCGAAGCCTTCATTTTGATTGGCTATGCGGCCAATTACCTGCCTTGGTTTAGGGTCAGCCGCTGCGTTTTTATCTACCACTACATGAGCGCTCTGGCGTTTAGCACCCTAGCCCTGGCTTGGTTGGTGCTGCTGGGCTGGCAGAGCTATCGCCGCTTTTGGCGCGGGGCGAGCATCACGGCGGTGGCCTTGGTTTTGGCGTCCTTTGTCTTCTTTTTCCCCGTTTGGCTTGGCCTGCCCCTCAGTCCAAGCGGATTCTACGCCCGCATGTGGTTTCGCTCTAGCCCGGTGCCGCTGTTCTGTTTCAGCCCCCAATCCTGCCAACAGCCCCCGCTGCACCTGCCGCCCATCCCCGGCTTGAACTGGATCTAAGGGAGGCATGGTAAGCTTTGTGAAGTTTGTTTCGTGAAATGCGGCGCTCCGTTACCGAAAGATGGAGCGAGGTTCGCGAAACCCTTGTGGTGGAGGTAGTGGAAACGTCATGGCCCGATCTTGCCCGAGTTCTGCCAACTCTCCCCGCCGTCCACTGGCTTACCCAGAGCAAGCTGTCCCGGTTGGGGTGATCGGGGTAGGCAACATGGGCCAGCACCACACCCGCGTGTTTAGCCTGATGAAGGATGTGCGGGTCGTGGGGGTAGCGGATATCAACGTGGAACGGGGATTGGATGTGGCCAGCCGCCACCGCGTTCATTTCTATGAGGACTACCGCGATCTGCTGCCCCATGTAGCTGCCGTGGCCATTGCCGTGCCGACGGTTCTGCACCACGAGGTGGGTATGGCCTGCCTGGAGGCCGGGGTACATGTGCTGATCGAAAAGCCCATCGCTGCCAGCATCAGCGAAGCAGAATCGCTGGTGAACCGAGCTGCCGATTGCAATTGTATTTTGCAGGTGGGGCACATCGAGCGCTTCAGCCCTGTTTTCCAAAAGCTGGGCCAAGTCTTGCAAAGTGAAGAACCTCTGGCTTTCGAGGCTCACCGTCTCAGCCCCTATTCCGACCGCGCCAGCGATGTGTCGGTGGTATTCGACTTGATGATCCACGACATCGATCTGTTGCTGGAGCTGATCCCATCTCCCGTGACCCAGATTACCGCCAGCGGCAACCGCATCTCCAAGCTGGGCTACCTGGACTACGTCACGGCTACTCTCACTTTTGCCAACGGTGCCATCGCCACCCTCACTGCCAGCAAGGTCACCCACCGCAAGGTGCGCAAAATTGCCGTCCACTGCAAGAATGCCTTGGTAGAAGCAGATTTTCTACACAATGAGATCTCGGTGTACCGCCAGGGATCCGTCGGCAGCACCAGCGACTACGGCCAAATGCCCTACCAGCGGGATTGTTTGATTGAGAAAGTCCACACCGACAATATCGACAAGCTGCATGCCGAACTGGAGCACTTCATCAATTGCGTGCGGGGGGGCAACCAACCTTCTGTGGGTGGGGAACAGGCCCTGAAAGCATTGAGGCTGGCCTCGGAGGTAGAGCGGATTGCTTTGGATGGATGTGCCTGGAGCGAAGCCAAGCCCCGCCGTAGTCTCCTATCCTAGTCTTTAACGCAAGCCCCAGATGGGGGCAGAGCCCTGTTGTTGGCCCATAGCCATTCCAGCATCAGGCTGGGGAAGAAAAAGCGACATTCGCGCCCGCGGAGTGCAGCTCTATTGACAGCTCCCCATTCGGGTGGCAGCTTTTCGAGCGAGCAATGGGGCTCCCACCAGACTCAGGCAAGAGGTGGCATCCACAGCTGTGAAATCGGGCACGCAAGCCCCGGCAGCAACGGCGAGTCCAATTCGAGTCCAATTCATCTTTCCCAAGCAAGTTTTGATCAACACCAACTGCCTTTGCTGACGCCGGTAGACTTCCACTTGTTGCTGTTGCCAGTCCACCACTCAATACTCCTGTAGCCCAAGCCGACTGTAAAGCTTGAGCTTAGTTTGCTTATCTTGGCCAATATTGCGAGCTCCAGGGCTCAGCACTCCTACCGCCGATTCTGGGGCACTGTGGAGTTTGCCATCCGCCCCTAACGCTGTTCTCAGTCGAGACCGGCTTACCCACACCACATCAGGAGCCACATCGTCATCTTCGGCAAAAATCACTCCCGGAGCAGTGTTGGCCAATCTCAGGCCCGTTTTCTCACTCTATTCGCCTTTCAAATTTCTTCTAAGATGCGAAACTGCACATGGTTAATGGCCAGCTCCCCAATTGAGGCTTGGTCGGTGTTGATCGTCTCGAAAGGGATCCCTTTGGCGATCTCGGCATGGGTCCAGGGCAAGCCCATGAAGTAGCGCTGCGAATAGGGGCGCTCCCCCCGATCGTCGGGGTTCGACTCCATCGGCACCCAACCCCAGCCGGGCAGATAAAACTCAATCCACACGTGGTTGTACTGGGGAAACAGCGGGATCCCTTTCAGTTCTGGATGGGGAGGACATTTGTAGCGCCCCACCGTGCGGCAAGGGATTCCATTGAGGCGGGCCAAAGCCAACAGCACCCCCACATATTCGCCACAAGAACCGGAGCCACGCCGCAAAACCTCATCCGGCGGATCAATGCGAGAGGTGACCCGGTAGGAGAGCTTGTCGTAAACATAGGCCCGGATATTGAGCATTTTGCGCAGCAAGTTGGTCTCGCTGCCAACGGCCAGCCGCGCTGCCTCTCGGACAATCGAGGTGTCCATGGCCAGGTAGTCATCGTCCACCAAGTAGCGATCCCGCAGCTCCCTGGGCAAAACGGCAGCCTCTACATCCAGTGGATCGATGCAGTACTTGATGCTGTAGAGATCCAACACCGCCCGCCAGCCAAACAAGCGCACCTCATGGGCCCCCAGGGATCCCAGCGAAAACACCGCCACCTGTTGGCCAGATTTCTCTTCCACTTCAAACGGCAGACCTACCCAGTGCAGGCTGCGCACCCGTTGGCGAAGGCTGTTGCAGGGCAAGGCAATTCGCCAGACCAAATCGGGCAGGAAGCGCGGCTCTTCTTGGGCAATTTCTTCCACATAGGTCAGCTCCACCCGATAGCCGTGGGAGAGGGTGTAGGTGGCGCGTTCCCCCAGACACTGGGGCTGAAAAACTACCGGACAGGCAATGGGGGAATCCTCGGCCTCGGTTCCACTGCCGCCAGAGGGGTCGGGGGAGCTAGGGGGATCCAAAGGCCGCAGGCGTAGGGGGGCCACCCAGGTTTTATCGCGCAGGGCCACCGACAAGGGATCTGGAGCGTTGGGGTTGTCGTGGATGTAGGCTTCTTCGTGGGCATAGGCCACCCAGAGTTGCCCCCGCCAATGGGCCAAGCCTGTTGGCCCAGGAGAAGGGGTGAGGATACGGGCCAGTTCTCGCCCGGTCTGGCGCTCCAGCACGTAGATCGTCTCTTCCACCCGATCGCTCACCCAGAGGTAGTCTCCCTGCACCGCAATCTGTTCTCGGCCAACCCCAGGGGCAGGCATCTCCTGCACGATGAGACCACGGCTGGGATCCAGTTGCAGGATTTTTTCCCGTCGGTAGCAGGTGGCATAGAGGTAGCGGTTTCCCGTGTGGGGATCGCTCCAGAGGGCGATCCCTTCGATGGGGCAGGGGCAGCTACACACTTGAAAGGCTTCCAGGGATCCCGGTTGCTGCAGAGCGGACATGGGAATGCGCAAGATCTGCCCCTCTTGCTCCCGACTGAGCCAAATCCACGCTTGATCCCCTTCTGACTCTACCCACAAACCGTAAGCGCCTTGGAAAGAATGGACATGATGGGGATTGAGCAGCAGGGTGTTGTGCTCTTGAATTTCCACCAAATAGCCCCTCACCCGATCCAAGCCCAACAGGCGATCTCCCCAGGTGGCCAAACCTTCCAAAGCAACCAGCCCCAGAGGTTGCAGAGGGGCCACAGTTCCCTGTTGCCGCCCAGATGGAGGCCACCAAGCAGGCTGGGATCCTCTTGCCGTGGAACCCGGATTTTTCAGAGCACCCAGATCATTTGCCGGATGGATGGCAACCATGAAGGCTTCCTTGCCTATGGATGAAGTTGACATGCTGGCGCGATCTGCACCAAGGCGGTACGACTGTCCAATATTTACTGTCCAACATTATTATGATGCGCCTCTTTTCAACCCCACACCCAAGGCTTCTCGACCGATGTATCCCTGCTAGTCTTGCCAGGACTGGAGAATGTTACGATGATGGCGGCTTTTTGGCCAGCAAGATAGAGCAGCGGTGGGGAGTGGTAGGGGATGGAGTTGGCCTTGGCAATTGGCGGCCTGGTGGCAGGGATCCTGGCCGGGGTGCTGGGCATTGGCGGTGGCGTGATCCTGGTGCCCTTACAGGTCAGCTTGGGGATCCCACCGGTTCAAGCTGCAGCCACCAGCAATCTTTCCATTGTTATGACCTCGATTGCGGGCAGCATCCAAAACTGGCGGATGGGCATGCTTGATTTGAAACGGGTGATCCTGCTGGGGATCCCAGCGTTGCTTACGGCTCAAGTAGGAGCAATTATCGCCAGTCGCCTTCCCAGCTATCTGCTGTTGGCAGCGTTTGGAGTGTTGCTGCTGGCCAACACTTACCTGGTGCAACTCAACAAAAAGGTGGTTATCCAGGCCCAAGAATTGGGGGCTGACGTCAGCGGTGCCGAGCACCTCAGCGGGACGGAGTCCTCAGGGCAGATGTCTCCCTGGTTAGCCCGCGCCCTGACCGGTGGCGCTGCCGGTTTGTTGGCCGGGCTGTTTGGCATCGGCGGTGGGGTGATCCTGGTGCCAATGCAGATCCTGCTGCTGAAAGAGACGATCAAAGTGGCGATTCAGACCAGTCTGGGGGCCATTGTGATCACAGCAGTTGCTGCCACTGCCAGCCATGCGGGCCTCAGCGATTGGATCTGGAATGGCCTGGGGTTCGGGGACGGCACCATCCACCAGAATGTGCTCTGGATCCCAGGTTTAATCTTGGGCACAGGGGGGTTAATCGGTGTACAGATTAGCACACGCACCCTGCCCAAATTGCCCGATGAAACCGTCAGTCTGTTGTTTCGGGGCTTCCTGGCCATTCTTTCTCTTTACATTTTTTGGCAAGCCTGGCAAGGTTATCGAGCTCTGTGAAGTGATCCTGGTCTGCCCCAGTGCTCGGGACAGCAGTCCTGGTTCCAAGCTACGGTCATTTGGATTTAAACTGGGACACTGAACTCAAACCCAAAATGTTGCATGCACTGATCCAGAAGGCTTTTCAAGGACTCCGTCCCGCTGGCGCGATCAGCAGCCCAGGCGTCTCACCCTAACCTGAAATGACTCTATCGGGTGTCGCTCCCAGCTTTCGGGCCTGATGACTCAGATGGATTCAACGGTTTGAAAGACTTGGCTACGCTGGACGCGCTTTCCCCTCAGAGGGCAGGGCTTTTGCTACTTGGGATAGATCCCCTTGTTTGCAGAGGTCATGCACAGGGTAGCTGCCGAAGAGCTTCAAGGTTTCAGCAATTGATTCCAGCGCCGCAACCACCTCGGCATCCAAATAGGGTTGGCCGATAGGGTTCTCCAAATCGACAAAAAAGACATACGTCCCTGCCGATTTTTTGGTGGGGCGCGACTCAATGCGAGACATATTCAGGCCTCGCTCCGCAAACACTTGCAGAGGTTTCAGCAGCGCTCCCGGCACGTTGTGGGGGAGGCTGAAGGCTAAGGAAGTATGGGATCCCCCCGGAGAAGCAGGATCGGCAGAGGTTTCACCCTGTTGACCGGAACGCGAGAGCGGCGCACGGCCAATAACCCAAAAGCGAGTGCAATTGTCGGGGTGATCGTTGATCGGGCAGGCCAAGACCGGCAGTTGGTAGAGGGTGGCAGCTCGTTCTGAGGCGATGACGGCGGCGCTGGGCTGCTCCTGCAGGCGATCCAATTCTTCGGTGGTCGAGCGGGTTGGGATCAAAGTGGCCTGGGGCAGATGGGATCTCAGCCAAGCCTGACATTGGGCCAAAGCTTGCGGGTGGGAGTAGACCTGCTCAATTTGCTCCAACCGCGAGGCACGTCCGATGAGGGCATGGCGAATGGGCAGGATCAGCGCCTGCCGGATCCCTAGCCCCTCCAGTTGCCACAGGGCATCCAAGGTCATCGAGACCCCCCCCTCCACCGAGTTTTCCACCGGCACCACCGCCCATTGTTGCTGGCCGGCAGCTACCGCCTCTAGACAGGCGCTGATCGTTGGATAAGGCACTAAGGGGTGGGATCCCTGGCTGTGCAGGTGAGGCTGCTCAGGGCAGGCCAGCAAAGCTGCCAACTCTGTGTAGGTTCCAGCAGGGCCAAGAAAGGCCACCGGCGAAGGGGAAACGTTCGCGCCAGCGGAGCGCAGCTCCATCAGAGCCATTCCTTCAATTGTCGCTAGGGGCCAGTTCTAACTCTATCGTCTCGGCGTCGCGCAGCAGCAAAGGACATTCAGGCTCCGGGCAACGGGGATTGGCCGCCACCTTGTCCATGGCCTTCACCACCTCCAACCGGATCAGCCTCTGCAACTCCTGATCCGCTTGAATGGCTTCTAAAGTTCGGAGAGAGCCGTGAAAACTGGTGGCGTAGCGAGGCTGGAGGTTGTTCAAAGCCAGGGCGGCAGCATCGTTACAGAATTTCTCACAGAAGCAGTAGCGCTGCTGACTCTCCATCAGCAGGATGTCGTTGACCATCTCCAGAACAGCCCGTTCCATTTGATTTTCCAGGCCCTTCAGAGGCTTATGTTCCTCCGCCATCGCTACCTCCTGATGTGAATCGAACCCGCCGCCAAGCCCCTGTCTTTCAGGGAGCAGGAGTGCTCTCGATTACCTTCGATGCTGCTCTATTCTCTGTTGACAAGTCAAGCCAAATCCCCTGCTGCTGACGCGAACAGCCTCTGGCCCGCTCCTATCTGGGCTTGATGTATTTGGGTGTGCTGAGGCAATCGGATCTGTCCTGTCAGCCATCATCAAACCCCAGAGGGTTAACCAACACTCTCGGCAGACGGGCAGAAAGTCCACACAGCAACTCATAGGAAATAGTACCCAACTGATCGGCCCAATCCTGCACAGATAAACCCGCATTTGCCAGATTGGGGCCCAGCAGCTCCACCACATCCCCCACCTGGATATCCGGCCTCTCGGTTACATCCCACATACATTGATCCATCGTGATTGTGCCCACCTGTTGGATCAAGCCGCCGCGCACCCATCCTCGCAGCCAGCCGGAAAGCCGCCGTGGGATCCCATCCGCATAGCCGATGGCCAGAGTGGCAATGCGACTGGGGCGAGAGGTGATGTAGCGATGTCCATAGCTCACTCCGGTCTGGGCAGGCACAGTTTGGATGTGGGTCAGCCGCGCCTTGAGTCGCAGAATCGGCTGCAGACCCGGCAGTTGCAAGTGGGGGGCAGGCGACAAGCCATAGAGGGCCAGTCCCAGGCGCACACGGGAGTAGTGGAGATGGGCCAGAGCGGCGGCTGAGTTGTCCAGATGCAGCGCCGGCAAGGGATCCCCGGCTTGGCGGATCTGTTCCACCACCTGGGCAAAGCGGGCGTGCTGCTGTTCCATGACTGGAGAATGGGGCTCGTCCGCCGTCGCCAGATGGGAAAACAAGCTACAGCCCTCCAGCTCCGGGATCCGACAAATCTGCCCCCACACGGCTGCTGCTTCCTTCCAGGGGATCCCCAAACGGGTCATACCCGTATCCACATTGACATGCACCGGGACGGGGCGCCCGGCCCAACGGGCTACCTGGCGCATCAGCGGGATTTGGTCTGTGCAGGTGAGGCTGACCTCTAGCCGGGCTGCCATGGCCTGCTGTAGTTCTGCCCAAGTATTCAAAGCTCCCAACACCAGAACCGGAGCCTGCAGCCCCGTTTGCCGCAACTCGATCCCTTCGGCCAGGGTGGCCACACACAGCCCCTTGGCCCCAGCCGCAACAGCCACGGGAGCCACCAACTGCGCCCCATGCCCGTAGGCATTGGCCTTCACCACCGCCCAGATCTCGACGTTTGAGCCTAGGCGCCTCTGCAACAGCCGCAGGTTTTCTCGCAGCTGGGCTGCGTCAATTTCCACCCAAGCCCGACTGGTCAACAGCTCCAGGTCGATGGCCCAATCCAGCTCCGCCAAGGAATTGGCCTTCTGGGATCCCTCTCTCCAAGTATTGCCCTGCACTCCCAGAGCAGCTGCTCTCAAAGTGCCCTGCGCCGCCGGCGCGACCGGTTCTCGATTCACCGTTCACCCCCCACACCCAAAACCCGTCCTGATTAGATTTAGGTTTAGCGCAAAGTCCACTCCGGCGCCATCCACAGCAACGGCACGTCTGGGATCCCAACAGCCTCGTTGCTCTCCAACAGCCGGCCCAGCCAAGCGGCTTGCCTTTGCGAGGACAGTCCTTGGCTTAACAGGCGTCGCAGTACTCGTTGGAAGCCCTCTCCCTCACCCGCCGGCGACAAAGAGGGATCCCCGGTCATGCGCCGCAGATCCTCCACCGCCTCCGTGTACCCCCCCAAAGCATCCACCAAGCCCACCTCCACAGCTTGCGCCCCGGTGAAGATGCGTCCATCGGCCAATTGTCGCACCCGGTCTTCATCCAAGCTCTGCCGTCGCGCGATCATCTCTGCTTCCAGCACCTCATCTGCCTTTTCTGGCAAGTGCTGGCGTCCTTGGGCCACATCGCGAATGAACTGCTCGAGGGTATCCTCCACCAAGTTTTGCAGAAGGCGCTGCTCTTGAGGAGTGGCACTGCGGAAAGGAGAGAGAAGGTCTTTGTACTCGCCGGTTTTGAAGGTCTGCGGCTCTATGCCGTAGTTCTCCAGCAACTTACCAAAGCTGAGGCCGCTGATGATAACCCCTATGCTGCCGGTCAGGGTGCCAGGGTTGGCATAGATTTTGTCGGCAGCGCTGGCCACGTAGTACCCCCCACTGGCAGCAATGTTTTCTAGGATAGCGATCACCGGCTTGTCCGCCTCGTGCAGAGCAGTTACGGCACGGTAGAGTTCCTGGCTGGATCCCACAGCTCCGCCGGGACTGTTGATGCGCAGCAATACAGCCTTGACAGAGGGATCCCGTGCTGCCTCCCGCAACTGTTCCACAGGAGAAGTGGGCAGGCCTACCAAAGTCGAACCCCCTGGGCCGCCTATCGTTCCTTCCAGGGTGACCACCTCGATGCGATCCGCCCCCCGTGCGGCCTCTAGGCCAACCCCGCCTCGGGTAGGCTCTGGGGCAGGGCGCGTGCCCCCGACAATGGCCGCAATAAGGCAGACGACCAGCAAAGAAGCCGCCAAAATGCGGTTAAGCTGAGTTTCTTGTGTCACAGGCCCCTCAATTGCCACTGACTCCGTTCTACCACCCTGCGGGCTTCCTGGGATGCCGGGCAACAAAAGGCTGAGGGCCGAGCAAACCCCACTGTTGCTTCCCCCCGGTTGAGCCATCCAAACTATTGACAAGGATCCTCCACTTATCTAGTATGGGATCCCAGCACTTTTTACCAATAAGGCAGCTTCTACAGGCTGCAGGTGTAGAATGGAATAGAAAGTTGGATCCTTGAGCGGATTCTGACCTGAAGCAAAGTAAATCGGGGCTTTAGCTCAGTTGGTAGAGCACTTCAATGGCATTGAAGGGGTCAGCGGTTCAAGTCCGCTAAGCTCCATTGATTGTGAGTTGGTTATGATCCAACAGCATCCAAAGCCTGGAGAGTTTCCGGCAGGCCAGGGTTCTGGGACTCTTCAACCCTGGAACCTGCGAAGCTCACCAAGACGGTTAGCCCCGGCGAATTGACAGGCCAAAGGTTCGCCAGCAAGAACCAGGAGCAAAAAAACAGCAGTGGAACAAGGGATCCCCAGCCTTTCCCACAATTCACACCGATGGTGATATCGCTCCGTTCCAATCCAATGTCTTCGACCCAGCAATCTGTGGCCTCGTGGGAAACAGGCAAGGCATAGCGGCAAACCCGGTCATGGTTGCCCCTCTCCCTGGCGGCGGATCAAGAAGCGGATTTCCTGAAGGAGAACCTCAAAGCGTTGATCCGATTCAGCCTGCCGCTGCCTCAATTCTCTCAGCTCCTGCCGCAATTCTCGCACTTCCTGCCTTAACTCCAGGACGACTTCGGCGAGACGCCCTGAAAGGGTCTGCAAGGCAAGCTGAGCATCGGTAACCTGGGCAACTGTATTGGCCACCCTGGTCACAGCTTCGGCCAACTGGACAAACCGCGTCTCAATTTCCTCATTGGTCATGGCCGGGTGTGTCTTGCTTGGCTAATGATTAGCTCATTCTACCCTGCACGGTATGGAGTGTCACTCTCTGAGAGTGGGCCGCAATTTTGAGGAAAAACCGGCTGGCCAACGGGGGTTATCAACCCAGGGATCCCCTATTCGCGCAAGTCAGCTGGCCAGCGCTATGAGGGTGGTGTAAATCCCTTGGAGGGACGCAGTGGCCTGGCTCCAGAGGATGTGGGTTAACGACCACCTATCCAGACCCATGGCCCCGCACAACAGCAGCAGATACAGGTTGGCAAACGTGAAGAGCGAGGCCGCCCGATCTCGGTCGCAGGGATCCTGCAGCAACTGCACCGCCTTCCAAACCAAGAGGGATCCCAGCAGCGCCGCCGCGCTCAGATAAAAGGATCCCAGCATCCCTAAGGGGTAAACCAGCAACAGGCTGACCGGAACCATCAGCAGCGCGTAGAGCAAAATCTGTGCGGCAGTGAGTCTTTCGCCCGCGACCACCGGCAGCATCGGCACCCCGGCACGGGCATAGTCTTCCCGCTTCAGAATGGCCAAAGCCCAGAAGTGGGGTGGAGTCCACAAAAAGATGATGGCGAACATCACCCACGCGGCCCAGCTGAGCTCGCCTGTGGTTGCTGCCCAGCCCACCAAAGGTGGGATCGCTCCTGCCGCTCCACCGATGACAATATTTTGCGTGCTGGAACGCTTCAGCCAGTGGGTATAGACCCCCACGTACACCAGGATCCCCACCATGGCCAAACCGGCAGCCAGCAGGTTGGTGAAAATAGCCAACAGCCCAAAAGCAGTCAAAGCCAGGATCCCCGAAAAAATCAGAGCATCCCGCGCTCGGATTCGACCGGAAGGCAAGGGGCGATGACGGGTTCGCTCCATCATCCGATCGATATCGGTGTCATACACCATGTTGATGACGTTGGCTGCCGCCGCCGCCATTCCTCCCCCCAAAAGGGTGATGAAAAACCTGAACGGGTCGGTGTTGCCTGCCATCCACATGGCCCCAGCCGTCGTCATCAGCAAGAGGGCGATGATCTTGGGCTTCACCAACTGGCTGTAGCTGCGCAAAACCTGGACAAGCGCCTGGCGCTCGCACCCCAGAGCACATGGGCTCTGCTCAGAGGGGATCCCCCCCATCGGGTTCTGGTAGGAAGCCTGACGGTCGACTAAAACGCTATCTTGCATGAAATTCACTCACCGGTCATTTCTGCGGTCATGGCCATCCACTGGCCTTCTTCCCCCTGGGTTCGCATTCGCCAGGCCAGCACCGTAAAACCCAGCAGACAGGCCAGCAAAGCTGCCCCCATCATCTGATGGGCCACCGTTAGGGGTTCTACCTGCAGCCGGTAATGATAGGTCAAAACACCGATCCCCACCTGGGCCAACAGCAGGCCAACAGACCCATGGCCCAAGAACTTGAGAAGGCGGGGGATCCGCTTGCGCCGCAGCCCGGTGGCCACCGCTACCGCCAACACCCCAAGGGTGGCCGGAGCAACCCCCAGCAAGTGGCTATTCATCACCCAGCACAGCTCGCCGGCAGCAAAGCATTGATGCAAAGCCCATTGGGAGGCCACCAAGGCGCCCAGAAGGCTCTGGACATACACCAGCAGCACCGCCCCCAAGCCCAGCCAAGGCAAGTAGCCGACGGAAAATGGCCCTTCACCCAGTCGCAGCGGCAGGATGGAGTCCTTAGAACCGGCTCTTGTCCAGATCAGTAATCCCAGGGTGAGCAAAGTGGCAAAAAACAGCAGGCCCGTGCCCAAGTGGGCCGTCACAATATCAAAGCGCAGCAGCTCCGTGACCGTCAGCCCACCCAGGATCCCTTGCATCAAGACCAGAACAAAAGCCCAGCTCAAACCCCAGGGCAGCCAAGTGGGCAATGCCTGACGCTTCAGCCAAGCAAACCCCATCAGAACCAGCGTAGCCAAGCCTACCCCAGAAGCCACCATGCGGTGAAACCATTCCAAAAAGACCTGTAGGTTCATCTGCTGGCTGGGCACAATTGCCCCGTAGCAAAGGGGCCAATCTGGACAGGACAGCCCAGCATTCATGACGCGGGTGGCACTGCCTAACCCCATCAGCAGCCAAGTGGCCAATGCTAACCCCAGTAGGGCTTGTCCCATACGCAGGGAAAGCTTGTCTGAGAGCACAGGATTCCGCTGGGAAGAAGGTTGGGATTGATGAAAGATCGAAGAATCCATTGCAGTTGAAGGCATAGCAAAGACTGGGCTGACGGCTCGAGCATCTGCACTGAAAAAGAGGCTGGGCTGAAAAAGCCTAGCCGGCTTGGTATCGGGCCATCTGGAAACAAAGACGCAGGTTACTCGCTGACTATTCCTCGAAGCCAATCCTAAATGCGGTTTTGTGGCTGGCGAAGGCTTTTTAAGAATTTCTTTCTCGGCGCACAGGTGTTCCGAATCCTAGGCACCTCTGGGAAGTCAAGCCAGCAGACCAATCCTTTTCCCCCTGGGAGAGGGGTCGCGGCAGCGGCGCGAAGCGTTTGGGCGGCAGCGGGAGTGTCTCAATCTCGTTTGGAATGACTACAATGCCTGAGCGCCAGAGGAAACCGATCAGCCAACTCCTCAACGACCAAAGAGGTTAGCTGCCAAAGTCCTTCCCACTGGCTCTGGTCGTGAAGATGAGGTAGCCGGGGGGTCATCAGCCCCAATAGGCTCAGGGGATAAGGGATCCTTATCATCGCCGCTGCAAGGGGCTATGGTGTTCAACCCAAGAAGATTGAAAAAAGGCTATCCCTGGGCAGAAGCTGGCCCGGAAATCGGTCTGCCAGGCCTGTAGCCACTAGCGAATGTACTGGGCCAAAGCCCGCGAAGAATATCCCACCCGCAACTTGCGCAGGGCATCCCGCTCGATCTGACGAATCCGTTCCCGCGTTAGGTTGAAGTGATCCCCCACCTCCCGCAGGGTTCTTGCCTGTTGCCCGTCTAACCCATAGCGCAACTCCAGCACTTGCCTCTCAATCGGCTTCAGGGTTTGCATGGCAGAACGCACATCCTGCTGCATCGATTGCACGAGGATCCCTTGAAAGGGCTGCTCTTGCCGCTCATCTTGCAGCAAATCTCCAAGGCGGCTTTCTCCTTCCTGGCCGACCGGCACATCCAGCGACAGGGGCAAAGCAGCAGCCTGTTGGATCATGCGCAGTTTCTTGACTCTAATGCCCAAGGCTTCTGCCAGCTCCGCTTCGGTGGGCCGCCTCCCCTGCAGCTTCATCAGCTCGCGGTTGGTGCGCTTGAGCAGGCGTACTTTGTCGACCATGTGTACCGGCAGGCGAATCGTCCGCGCTTGGTTGGCAATGCAGCGGGTAATGCCTTGGCGAATCCACCAATGGGCGTAGGTGCTGAAGCGAAACCCCCGTTCGGCATTGAATTTTTCGGTGGCCCGAATTAACCCGATATTGCCCTCTTGGATCAGATCCAAAAAGGGCACCCCCCGATTGAGGTATTTTTTGGCAACACTGACCACCAGGCGCAGGTTGGCGTTGACCAGCTTGCGCTGAGCCTGCTCCCCTTGTCGGATGCGGGAGCGTAGGGTGGATACGGAAATCTGCAGGGCCTCGGCCAAAGCCTCGTCACTGGGATCCTCCCCCCGCTGTTGCCGCCATTCCTGCCGGGCTTGATCGATGAGGAGCTTTTGCTGAATTTTGCGCGACAGCTCGATTTCCTCAGCGTGATCGATGCGGGGCACGCGACCGATGGTATTCAGGTAGTGATCGACAGCGTCTTCATTCAACCGGGATCCGCCGGCCCCTGGCTCTGAGTCAACTTCTGCGAGGTCGTCTTGAGGGGCAGACTCGGGGTCGAACCAGAGATCGTCAAACTCCTGAGGCGAAGAGGCAGAGTGTTCAGGATGAGGACGAGAAAAAACCACGGCCAGGTGAGGAGAGAACTTCATCTCCCAGTCTAAAAAGGTTTCTACTGCTGCTGCGAGCGAAAATCGATCATGCCCCTCTTTTTTGTCCGGAGATTTTTCCGTTTAGATGCGGGAACAGCAGGGGTCCCGTCCGCCAAGTCTTTGCAGGCAAGGGGTTGCCCGGCAAAAAGCGGTAAGCGATTTTCGATCTAGACCTTGAGGTAAGATTGTTCCTGAGCCAGTCAGCTCAACGGCTGCCGGGTGGGATCCCAGGAAAAGGGAACCTTGCCAGCTCAGGCTACCATGTGAGGATCCCTCAACTTCCTCAGTCTGGAAAAGAATATTTACGGCTTTCTGCTCCTATGGAGTCTAACGACCGGCACCATCCATCGGCCAACTTGATTGGGGAACGGGTGCGCTGGGTACGGGAGAAGCTGCAACTCACCCAAGATCAACTGGCGGGTCGCTTGGCCAAGTACGGTGTGCAGTTGGACTACGTCAAAATTGGCCAGGTGGAAAAGGGAAAACGGCGCGTCATTGACAAAGAACTGGTGGCCTTTGCCAAGGCGTTGGGGGTATCGGTCACTTGGCTGCTGAGCGGAGATGAATCCCACCTGTAGCGGCTGGTGGGAAGATATATCCGATACAAGTATCTCGAACGAAAAGACGTGAAGATACGTAAGTATCCTGCGCTTTTCGGCGTGATCTTGGTCAATTTCCGTGTAAGTACGGTAGACTTAATTTACGAATAGATTGGTTTGAGGCCAAACCTCATCTTTCCCTCAACCATCCGAGGGGGTAGGAGAGGCGGAGAGATACAGCGCCTCGTCAGCAGTACGGGTTTTTCCAACAAGGATCGGGATCACGGGCTTCTTCACCTAAACTTGATATTGTTGACTTGGCGTTAAGCTGCCGCCGTCTATCTGGCCGTCTATCTGTTTGTGTGAGGTTTGCCGATGCTCTCTTTCTTCTTCAATTCCAACAAGGCCAACAGCCGACAAACCGGAGGCCACCGTCTGCCTGCTGCCAGCAAAACCACAGGCACGCAACGGATCCCCAACTACAGCCGCCTGTCCGCTCCCCATGAAGTGCTCAAGCAGGAAAGGCAGATCAAGCGGGAGCAAGAGTTTACAGAAATGGAGCAAAACATCAATCGCATTCGCTACTTCTACCAAAAAGCAGATATGCCCCTGGAGATGCGACAAATTCTGACCTACCGTAAGCTGATGGAGCTGGACTACTTTACCCCGCAGGCGGCAAAAGAGCTGCTCAAGCAATGGCAGCAGCAGGAAGAGCAAGAACGCCGTCGGGCTTGAGAAAAGGACTACCTCCAGCAGAGTTTGGGCAGCCGAACCCTGGCAAGTGGGCTTGTTGAGCCAAGAGTTCCCGGTCTCCAGGTGGGGGAGCGTCTACGGGTAAAGGCCGCGATCCTGTAGGGCTTGGGCCACTCGGCCTACCCCTAGGGTGTAGGCAGCCAGTCGCAGCGACACTTGCCGCCGTTCTGCCTCCTGCACCACCCGTTCAAAGGCACGTACCATCAGACCTTCCATTTCTTGATAAACTCGCTCTTCATCCCAGAAGACGTAAGAGAGTCCCTGCACCCACTCCAGATAGCTCACCACCACTCCACCGGCATTGGTTAGGATATCCGGCAATACCTGGATCCCTCGCGATTCCAAAATCCGGTCGGCGGCAAGGGTGGTTGGCCCGTTGGCAGCTTCTGCCACGATCCGGGCTTGAATTTGGTGGGCATTGGCTTCGGTAATTTGGTTCTCTAGAGCGGCAGGGATCAACACATCCGCTTTTTGCACCAGCAGGTCGGCGTTGCTAATGGGCTCAGCCTGTGGAAAGCCCGCCATGCGGCCTCCCTGTTCCTTCATGTGGGCTTTGAGGGCGGGGATATCCAGTCCTTTGGGGTTATAAAGGCCCCCAGAACTGCCGGAAACCGCCACAATCTTAGCTCCCGCCTCATGCAGCAAGCTGGCCGCTGCTCCACCCACATTGCCAAAACCTTGGATCAACACCGTTGCCCCTGCCAGGGATCCACCATGTCGGGCCAAGGCTTCCCGTACCGTGATCATCACCCCCCGTCCGGTGGCCAGTTCTCGCCCTCGGGATCCCCCAATCGAGAGAGGTTTGCCCGTCACCACTCCCGGCACCGCATGCCCAACATTCATGGAATAGGTATCCATCACCCAGGCCATCTCGCGGGCGGAAGTTCCCATGTCTGGAGCGGGGATATCCTCTGCAGGGCCGATATCCTTGATCAGCTCGCTGGTGTAACGGCGGGTGATGCGCTCCAGCTCCGAGACCGAATAACGCTTGGGATCGAGGGGGATCCCCCCTTTGGCCCCACCGTAGGGAATGCCCATAAGGGCGCATTTCCAGGTCATGAGCATCGCTAAGGCCGATACCTCTTCAAGGGTGACCGCGGGATGGTAGCGGATCCCCCCTTTGTAGGGGCCGAGAACGTTGCAATGCTGCACCCGATGGCCCGCCAGCACTTGGATGTGTCCGTTGTCCAGCCGCACGGGGATCGCCACCGTCACCACTTTGCGGGGGGTGCTGAGGATCGCCACCCAGCCGGGATCCAGCTTCAGCTCGCCAGCTGCCCAATCTAGGTAGCTGCAGGCCTGGGCAAGGGGACAGATATGGGCGGGAGAGGGAGGAGCAGAAGAGGCGAGCATGGGACTTGCAGCCATGGCGAAGAGAAGCAAGGGCTGTTTCCACACTATACCGCCGGGAACCGGAGAGGAACGTTTTGTAGCAAGCGTTACAAATAATTGAGGATCTGCAGCAGAACAAAACAGAGGCCGGCACTGGCCAGGGGCACGGTCAGGTTATCCAACCCCCACCAAGAGAACACCTCCAGTCCCATAGCCATCCCTCCCACCAAAAGGCTCACTCCGAGCAAAGGGAGAGAGAAGCCAAAGTACCCCAGCAGCAGAGCTGCAATCACCAAGCTGCTCACCGCCCACATGGTCAGGGATCCCTCCCAGCTTTTTTGAATGGATCCCAGTTGGTAGGGGTGTTGGCCCCAAGTTTTGCCCACCAACCCTGCCAAGGCGTCGGCCCACGTCATCACCAATATGCCGATCACCGCGAAGACCTGTCGCTGGGGACGCCAAAACCAAAACAGCAGCAGGCCAATGCTGACGGCGTAGAAACAGGTGCCAAAGCTGCGGCGACCGACTCCATTCAAGCTGGGCAAGATGGCCACCCGGTAGGAGAGCAGCGCCAAGCCGGCAAACACCAGAGAGAATCCCACCCCTAGCCAGCGAGGCACTTGCAAAGCCCAAGCCAACAAAATGATATTGCCCACACCAATGTGAATGGCCTTGCGCACCCATTCCCCGTCCACCTGCCGGGAGCGCAGCCATTCCGCAAAAGCAAATACGGCGGCCAGCCAGAGAGCATAGCAAGCAAGCTGCTGGGCCAGGCCCATGAAACGGCCTCAGAGGGTTTTCAAGTAGCTGAGCAGATCTGCCATCTCCTGAGGATCCGGCTGGAACTGGGGCATGGGAGGCGTTTTGCCACCGGTCACCTGCTGAATAATAAACCGATCCGAGCGGCGGCTGCTCACCCCCCGCAGACTGGGCCCCACCCGCCCATCCGCTTCTTCTCCGTGGCAGGCTGCACAGTTGAGGGCAAACAAGGATGCACCATGGCTAACCTGCCCCTGTAAGCTGAGGACGGCTTCCGTGTAGGGATCCAGACGAGCCTCAGCACTTAGCCAAGCCCAGGTCAATATCGCCAGCCCTAGGCCGAGGAGGGCAAGACCCAGCCGAGTTTTCTGAGCCCAGACACTTGTAAAGAATCGCTGCAAGGATTTGAGGAAGGGTTGTAAACGCTGTTGGGATGAAGGCTGAAGTCGCTTTTGCTCAAAGCCGACGCAACTGCCAGTTGATGACTGGCTGCTGCGGGATTGAGTGGTCTCTGAGAGGGAGGGAGACACAGACAACGCTGAGAGAAACCGTTTCAATCTTTTACATTTCAACCAACACGATAACTCAGGAGCCTTTCCCTGCCAATAATCTGTAAAGGTATTTACTTTTTCTTAATGGTTGGCTGGGCCACGTGAGACTTTGATCCCTCTGAGGGGGAACGGTTGGGAAAGAGCCGCCCCATCACCTCCGCTTGGGCCCAGGGATCCCGGTTGAGGCTGTGGATGGCATTGGCCCATGGAAAGTGCGCCCGCAGGCGGCGGTAGAGAGACAAATTACCATAAATGACGACCGCTGCCACCCGCTCCCGATGCTGTTGCAGCCAATCCAGCACATAGTTGGGCAAGGGATCCCGAAGGAAACCTTGGAAAATCAACCCTGGGGCGTTGTCTAGAGCGGCTTCCAACCAAGGCAGGGGGGTAAGGGCATCGCTGAGCACAGGAAGCATGCCCAGGGCAGCCGGAACATGCAGGGCGGGAGACTGCAACTGCACATCGGCAGCACCCAAGGGGGGATCCTGCCAGATCCAGTTCAACCATCCGGGCTCTGCGGGCGGGCTGAGGGGCCGGCCTCCTTCCACGCCACCGCGGGCCATAGCCGCTTGACAGGGGGCGATATCCTTCTCGGCCAAGAGGGATCCCAGCTGTGCGGCTCTGTGCAGAGCAGAGGTCAGGTGGGAGCGCCTGTTGAACAACTTTCCCAACGCCGTTCGCGTCCGCGAAACGGAGTCCTTGTCCTTGGAGATGGGATCCCCCAGCAGCAAAGGCTTCAGTTGCTCGGCTGGAGAGCCACGGTTGAGGGCTGGATCTGTGGGATCCTTGGCTCCCATCCATCCGCCAAGGGCGCTGAAGTCGGTTTCTGCCAGGGCCGGCCACACCTGTTGGAGGAGAGCTGAGGCGGCGGGTAGGAGTCGCTGTTTGGCCCGCAGCACCCGCGTCACCGACTGGGCAAGCTGGTCTGTGCTGAGGGATCCCTGTTGCACCGCTTCCAAAACGGCTGCCAAGGATGCCGTTGGATCGGGGGGGGTCAGAATCAGATCGGCACCGGCCTGGAAAGCCCGCACGGCCAATGAGTTGGGCCCGTTAGCATTGGCCAGCTCTGCCAAGCAGCCTTGATCGAGGCTGTCCACAACAATAAGCCCGCCAAACCCCCATTCCTGGCGCAACAGTTGGGTTAGCCGCCCCGGCAGCAGGGTGATAGGCCAGCGCTCATCCCACTCCGGCAGCACCACGTGGGAAACCAAGATCGCCCCCACCTGCTCCACCAAACCTCGAAAAGGCAGCCAAGGTCCCTCTTGGAGCTGGGCTAGGGTCAGGGTTAATCGGGGGCACCAGGGGATATCTGCTGCCTTCGGCCTACGGCCCGCCAAGGCGGCTGGAACCCGCTCCGCTCCGGCCTGAACCGACTTGAATCCCCCTTTGCCCGGAAAGGAGCTGGCCGTGGTCAGGATCCCTTCTGGAACCGCTTGCTCACATCCGCGCACGAAAGCTCGCGCCAGTTGCAAAGCAGATAGGGGATCCTCCGCCAAAGCCAGCTCCCCCAGTGGCTCTGCCACCGGGTTGAGCAGCCAATTGATGCCGATGGCTGCCGCCTCCCGCGCCGTAATCCGACCCCACTGTTCCGCCCAGCGTTCTGCCTCTGATCCCAGACGGCTCAACCCCAGGGGATGGGGAAAAGAGGTAGCCCCCTGTAGGGCCAGCCCACGACCGGCCTCTGCCGCCACCAAAAGGGGCAGAGCAGCCCATGCCTGCACCTCTTCCACCCGCAACAGGGCTTCTGCTACGTGTCCTTCGGTGATCCAGATGCCCCCGATCCCCACTTCCTGGATCAGTCGCTTGAGGGTGTCTCGACAGCAGGCTGGGGATCCCAGACGGGCCGAGACCGGCACCACCAACAGTTGCGCCACCTGCCGGGCTAGGGACAAGGGTCGATCCAGTTCCTCGAGCGGAGATCCGGAAACACTCATAGGCACAGCCGAAAGTTCGTCAGCAAGGGGAACTGCTCCCTTTGCAGAAACGCAGATCATGATAGCCACTCCTGCCGGTTGCGGCTCGCAGCGGGCTGTTGAGGGCTAACGAGAAAGCCGACAACGGTCACAGGTGCCACAGGGCAGGCCGGGCTGCTCCCCAGGGTAGCCAAAATAGGGCAAGATCGCCTGCCACCGACAGCCGCGGGCGTGGATGAGGGCTTCCATCCCTTGCCAGGGATCCTCTCGTCTTAAAGGCTGCCAACGGCGGTGCAACACCTGAAAGTGAAAGGGATCCGGCCAGTGCAGGCAGCCCATCTCCTGCAATAGACCCAGGGCCACCCGTACCTCTCCAGGCGGCAGGTCGGCGTAGGATCCCTGCTGAGGCAAGGTTTGCAGCAGGTGGCGTGCTCGGGCCTGAAGGCGCTCCTGCTGGGAATAGAAATAGGCTTGGCGCCGGCGATCGCTGGGATCCAGCAGGCCCGTCGGCTCCGAGACCAGCATCAGGGCCCGACAAGGGCCACCATCCCGACCGCCTCGTCCCACCTCTTGCAAATAATCCATCAAGCTGGGCGGGGGATGAAAATGCAGCACCCAACGCACATCCGGCTTGTTGATCCCCATGCCGAAGGCGTTGGTGCAGACCAGAAAGCGCAGTTCCCCCTGCAGCCAGGATCGTTCTAGCCGGCGGCGGGATCGCGCTTCCAGCCCCCCGTGATAGGTGGCGGTTTTCAAGTTCTGTCGGCCCAGCCACTCGGCCAGCTCTTCCCCATCCCGTCGGGTGCGCACATACACCAGACCCGAGCCGGGATTTTCCCCCAGGAATCGCAGCAGACGGCGACGACGATGCGCCGGGCTCCAGGCTATCGCGACATTGAGGGAGATATTGGCCCGCAGGGGATCGGCGCGAATGCACTCCGGATCCCGCAGCTCTAGGATTTGGCTGAGGCGGCTGCAGGTTTGGGGGTCAGCCGTGGCGGTAAAAGCGGCGATGGGAAAAGAGGGCTTCACCGGGGCCAGAGCCGGGCGCAGCAATCCCAGACGGCGGTAGTCGGGCCGGAAGGATCCCCCCCAATGCACCAACGTGTGGGCCTCATCCACGATCAGGCCGTTGATTTGCACCTGAGGCTGTTGCAGCCGTTGCCAAACGGGGGGGCTGAATAGGGTCTCCGGCCCCAGATAGAGCAGGCGCAGTCGGTTTTCCTCAAGGGCCTTCAACACCCGCTTGCGCAGGGCTGGATCCAGTTCGCTGTGGAGACAGGCTGCCGGCAGCTTGCGTTTCCAGAGATCCTGAACTTGGTCTTCCATCAGGGCGATCAGGGGCGAGACCACCAGCGTCACCCCTGTTTGCAGCAGGGCTACTAGCTGAAAGCACAGGGATTTGCCAAACCCCGTCGGCAACACCACCAGCGCGTCGCGCTTGTCCAGCAGAGCGCGGATCACCTGATCCTGGGGTGGGCGCAGCCTCTCGTAACCCCAGTGTTGCTTGAGGGCCTGTTGGATTTGCTGCCAATCCTGCAAACGGCAACCCCCTTTTCAACAATTTCCTTCAGCAATCTACAGCGATTTCGGGAGAAGCTGTCTTATAGGCTATTTCAAATCCCGCTGAACCTGCTAGCTCCCCTCTCCCAAGGGGTGAGGGCGCAGAGGATCGGCCCCACCGGCTTGCCTGTAGGGGATCCCTGTCACACCTATCCCCGTGTCCAGGGGGCTGGGATCAGGATCCCCGGCAGAGAAGGGATTCTCACCTGCTGCATGGGTGAAGGTGTCGATGGCGGCGGGCTTGTGCGATCCTAGAGCTGGGACTTCCCGCCTGCTTCGATACTTTTCCCATGACTGCCCTCGACTCCTCGCGCCTGCTCCAGCCCAGAACGGCCTCTGTTCACCGTCGCACTGGAGAAACGGATGTCCAAATTCATCTGAACCTGGATGGCAGTGGGCGCCATGAGATCGATACTGGGATCCCCTTTTTGGATCACATGCTGGCCCAGCTCAGCACCCACGGGTTGATCGATTTGCAGATCAAGGCCATAGGGGATCTGCACATCGACGATCACCACACCAACGAAGATGTGGGCATCACGCTGGGACAGGCTCTGGCGCAGGCTTTGCAGGATCGGCGGGGCATTCATCGCTTCGGCCATTTTTGGGCGCCTTTGGATGAAGCCCTGGTGCAGGTGGTGCTGGATTTTTCGGGTCGCCCTCACCTCAGCTATGGCCTGGAGCTGCCCACAGAGCGCATTGGCCGCTACGAAACCCAGTTGGTGCGGGAGTTTTATCAGGCGGTGGTCAACCACGCCCAGCTTACCTTGCACATTCGCCAAGCTGCCGGTCTCAACGCCCACCACATTGTCGAGGCCAGTTTTAAGGCGTTTGCCCGTGCCCTGCGCATGGCTGTAGAACGGGATCCCCGCCGACAAGAAGGGATCCCCAGTTCGAAGGGAGTACTCTAGGCATGAACTGGCCACGGAGACTGTTGGCCTTGGCTCTGGGATTGGGGACAGTTTTCTTCGGTCTGGGCCAGATGGGGGGTGCAGAGCGCTTGGGGGTGTTTCTGCCGCCTTTGTTTGATTGAGTTCTCCTTGCCCGTGGAGGATCTGGCCCAGTTTGCTCACAATGGCACGGTGAGCCGGCAGTTGGATTTTTATCTGCGGCGGCTTACGCCAGAGCAGCAGGCAGCTTTGGCAGATTTGCTCACACGCGATTTTGATCCCAGCACCTCTGCGCACTACTTTGATTCGAGACCTGAGGCCAGAACAGATCCAACTGGCCTTGTCCGCAGCAGAGGTGCGGAACACTTTCCCGTGAGAAGTGTCTTGAGCTGAGGAGCTGAGAAGAGGGCTGGCTGCTATCTTTGTCGGATGGCCCTCCTTGGTCTTGTTGAATCTCTGCCCATGCTGCTGTTGCTGACCAATCTGATTGCCGTTTTGCTGTTTTTGCTCTGCCCTTAGTGGATGCTGAGTGGATGCTGAGGCGGGAGTTCGGCGGAGCAGGGGTGCTGGCGGGAACCTTTGGCCTCATCGACCCGCAGCAGTTGGGAATCCCGGATACTTTGGCGGTGGGTTGGATCCCAGGGTTGAGCTGGGCCTGGGTGCTGTTGGCGCTGTTGTCATGTCTGGCTCTGGGGATCAAGGAGCGGCAAGTGCGGGCCCGCTGGCTGTACAGCTTGGGAGTGGTCGGTCTGGTTCTATTTGGGCTGGGCTTGCTCTGGTTTTATGGGGCAGTGGGGGCGGTGAATGGGGCGGCCCTGGCGGAGGGGATCCCGCCGGCTCGGTTGCCGTTGCGGCGGTTCAGCCCTTCTTTGGCTGGCTATGCCAGCTTTGCCTATGCCCTGCTGCTGTTGCTGCTGGGGCGGCTGCAGTTGCCGGGAGGAAAAGCTTTTTTGGTGCGGCAGCGGCAGATCATCGTACCCCTGAGTGCCTTGGGGGCGGCGGTGGCAGCAGGGGCGGTGGTGGTGGGGTTGCTGCGGCCCGGCCTGGGCTCCTCGCCCGATTCGCCTTTTTTTGTAAAGCTAAGCACCAAACTGGACTTGATCACCTACACCTTTTCATTGCTGCAGGCGGCCTGTTGCCCGGCTATTTCACGGATCCCTTGCAGGCAGCCCAGGTGGAAATGGACTGCGATGAACGCTCAACTTGAGTACCTCTGAGCGGAGATCTCGTTTGCGCTGGCGCTGCGGAGCAATATGGCAACTCTGTTTTGGGCTTTGATCCCGGCTACCCTGCGCTCCACTACCCCTCTGTTGCTCACGGCCTTGGGGGGCATGTACTCCGAACGCAGCGGCGTGGTCAATATTGCCCTGGAGGGGATCATCTTGTTTGGGGCTTTGGCGGCGGCGGTAACCACCCAACGCCTGGAAGCTTCCCTTCTGGCCCAGACTCCAGCAGCTCAGGTGGGTTGGATCCCTTGGGTGGGTTTGTTGGCCGGCGCCTTAGGGGGGGTGGCCATTGCCTTTGTGCATGCGCTGATGTGCATCCGCTACAGAGCCGATCAAATTGTCAGCGGCACTGCCATCAACCTGTTGGCCATGAGCGTGCCTTCGCTGGTGCTGCAATCATTCTACGGCAACACCACCAACTCTCAAGAAATTGTCAATCGGCTGCCGCTGTGGCATGGGTTTAGCCCCTTGGTGTATCTGGCCTTTCTGTTGGTGCCAATCTCCTGGTGGTTGCTGTTCAAAACACCCTGGGGCTTGCGGCTGCGAGCGGTGGGAGAGCATCCTCAGGCTGCTGCCACCATGGGGGTGGATGTCCTGGGTATGCGCTACGCGGCGGTGCTGCTCTCCGGCCTGTTGGGGGGCCTGGCGGGGGCCTACCTTTCCATTGGCTTTTTGAACCAGTTTGTCCGCAACATGTCAGTGTGGGCCTGTTGGCTCCCGCCTTGGCAGCCCAGATGGGGCAAAGTCTAGCCGGTAGGGATCCCCATTTGGGTTTATTCTGGACTTAGCCATCTTTCCAGAGTTGCACCTCAGCTTATGCGGGATCCAGAGTCGAAAACGGTTTCACCCCATCGGGATTCTGGCGGTGGCCAACCCTGGAGGCTCTTGTTCCAAGCAGTCGGTAAATCTATGTTAGGGGGGGATGAAAACCATGGACATTGATCTCCGTCCGCTGATCGTTCTGTCGCCCATTGTTTTGGTGGTTGCCTGGGCTGCCTACAACATCATCAAGGCTGCCATCAAGGGAGAAGCCAAGCTCTTCGGAGAGAGGGGCAACAACCCCTTCGGCAGAGGCGGGAGCTGAACGTGCGGATCCGGTCACAGCTGGCAGGCTCAGTATGCTAGGCGAAGCAACCCAGGCAGCGGTAACGCCCTCCGAGGGGACAAGCCCAAAATCCGCTGATGTGATTGTTATTGGGGCCGGAGTGGCCGGCTTGGTGTGTGCAAGGCAACTGCTGCGGGCGGGGCTGCGGGTTCTGGTGCTGGAAAAATCGGCGGGCTTGGGCGGGCGCATGGCCACCCGTCGAGTTGAGCACGCTGGGCAAACGGTGCCAGTGGATCATGGGGCTCAATACCTGACTGCCGATTCGGATGGCTTTTATCGCTGGGTGAAGGAGCTGCTGGGCCTGGGGCTGCTGGCGGAATGGACGCGCTCGCTGCATGTGCTGGATCGAGAAGGGCTGCGCCCGGAGGATCCCAACGATGAAAAACCGCGCTATGTCTGCCCTCAGGGCATGACGACGCTGGCCAAACACCTGGCTGCCCCGCTGTCGGTACACACCCAAACTCGTGTGGTCAGCCTCAAACCTTTGGCAACAAGCTGGCAATTGAGGGCGGAGAACGGCCAATGCTACGAGGCTGCTGCCCTGGTGGCAACAATTCCGGCCCCCCAGTTGCTGCCCCTGCTCCGGGAAGGGATCCCTTCGGCTGAAAACCTGTTGCCTCTGCTGGAATCCGCCCAGTATCAACCCTGCCTTGCGGTTTTGGCGGGCTACTCTGAGCATACGCCGCCTTGGAAGGGGATCAAGTGCTTGGAGGATCCGATGTTGGCCTGGCTGGGACTGGACAGCAGCAAGCGCCTGCAGCCGCTCCCGCCTGTGGTGGTCTTGCATGGGGGGGCGGAGTGGTCATCTCTGTACTTGGAGGCCGGCCCCTCTGAGCTGGAAAAGGCCGGTCGAGAATTGCTGGCCCACGCAGCCCAACGGCTGGATCCCTGGTTGGCTTCGCCACAATGGATGCAGGTGCACCGTTGGCGCTACGCTTTGCCTTTGGAAACCACGGGATTGGCCAGCTTAAGCACCCGTGTGCCGGTTTCCGCTGCTGAGGGATTGCCTTTGGTTTGTGCCGGCGATTGGTGCGCCGGAGGGCGCGTAGAGGGGGCTTGGCTCTCAGGACACAATGCCGCCAAAACCTTGCTCGAAATGCTTTCTGGGAAATGAGGGTATGCACAGGCCGACCCGGTCGGCAGGGCAAGTGCCTGACCTGGCGCAGGACAGAGATGACGGCAAGACCACTGGGAGGGTAGGCTGAGGGCCGCTGAGAATTTCCACCCTCTGGGCCGGGGAGTGTGTCAAGCTAAAGGGTGGATCCCCCGGCAGATGCTCTCCTCTCCACTCATGTCCAGAATCTGTACAATCTACCGCCGTGCGCAATTTGCCGCCAGCCATCGGTACTGGTTGCCCGAACTCTCAGAAGCCGAGAACTTAGCCCGCTTTGGCCCAAATGCCCGTTTTCCCGGCCATGGCCACAACTATGTGCTGGAGGTGGGCATGAGTGGTGAGGTGGATGACTATGGGATGGTGCTCAACCTCTCGGAGGTGAAGCAGGTGATCCGGCAGCGGGTGATTCAAGATCTCAACTTTGCTTATCTAAATCAAGCTTGGCCGGAGTTTGCCCAAACCTTGCCCACTACCGAGTTTATCGCTTACGTGATTTGGCAACGCCTGGCCGATGCCTTGCCCCTAACCAGCGTCCGTCTGTACGAAGATCCTGAGCTTTGGGCCGAATACCGAGGAGAAGCCATGCAAGCCTACTTGACTGTTGCCACCCATTTCAGCGCCGCCCACCGCTTGGCTCTGGATCACCTGAGTTTTGAAGAAAACAGCGCCATCTACGGCCTCTGTGCCCGTCCCCACGGCCACGGCCACAACTACGGCCTGGAGATCACCGTCAAGGGATCCATCGACCCGCGCACGGGGATGATCGTGGACTTGGCGGCCCTGCAGCGGCTGATCGAGGAGCAGGTGGTGAAGCCGCTGGATCACACCTTTTTGAACAAAGACATTCCCTACTTTGCCCAGGTGGTGCCTACTGCCGAAAACATCGCCCTCTACATCCAGCGGCTGCTGACTCTGCCCCTGCGGGAGCTGGGGGTGCAGTTGCATCGGGTTCGCCTGCAGGAGAGTCCCAACAACAGCAGCGAGGTCTACGGGGAGTTTCCGCTGGAAGAGCTGCTCAACTCCTCAGAAGGACAAGATGTGGCTTCTTCCGCTTCTGGCAGCCGTATTGCCATGCAGGGCTGATGCGTCCATCATGTTGGATCTGGTTAAGCTGAGCGGGCAAATTCCTGCGTTCACCCGGCACCTGCAACAGGAGTCGAAAGCCAGCCAAGAACGCCTCCGCCAAGCCTGGCAAGTTTTCGAGCGCTGGCAGCAGGAGCCGCAGGTTTGGCAGTCCCGCTGGGCCGAGTGGGGATCCCATCTGTCGTTTGTTTGCGCCAGCCCCGCCGAGCCGCCGGAAGCCTGGGGATCCCTGCCCAAGGTCGAGCCTCTGCAGGGGCGACACACGGTGGTGGCCACGGATGGATCCCAGATTTTGCCCAGTCACCACGAGATTGCCTACTGCTCGCTGATCAATGTTGGGCGCGTGGTTCTCCACTACGGCACCCAGGAGTGGCCGCTCCTGGACAGCCAGCCCCTGCTGCTGTATGGAGATGGGCCCCTTGCCCAGCAAAACCGCTCAGACTCCCCTCTCTCGGAACCGCGGGCAGAAGGGTTGCCGAGGGCCCCCCTTAACCGGCGAGACTCTCGCCCGCAGCGCGCTCCAGGTGAACGCAATCCTACCAGCGGCACGGAGTCCTCGTTGGGGCTGGAAGAGATACTGGCCTTACGACGCTCCCAAGCGGAACTGGAGGAGCTGGCTCGTTTGGCCCTGTCGGTGCCCCGTCGCCGCACCACGCTGGCGCTCCTGGATGGATCCCTAATCCCTTGGGGACTGGAGCCTCTGCCCCAGTCGGCCCGGCGCCCCTGGTTGGATCCCATTCTGGCGACCTTGGAGCAGTTGCGGGCGGCCCGCATTCCTCTCGTGGGTTACATCAGCGCCTCCCGCAGCAGCGAAACCCTCAACTACCTGCGCTTGGGGCTGTGCCCGTACCTGGGCTGTGACTGCTACCGCTACTGTCCCGGCGAGAAGTCTCCTCCCTGCCATCCCTTTGCCCCCCTGGCAGACCGCGTCTTTTGGGGATCCCTGCTGCAGCCGGGAGAGCGCAGCCCCCTTTGGCGCAGCGGCGCCAGCGTGTTGGACGCCTTCGGGGAACACCACGTCCACTGTTGTTACCTCAATGTTGGCGAGGGATCCCTGGGCCAAGCCGAAATTGCTCGCCTGGAGTTTCCCGCTTGGGTGGTCCAGGATGCGGAGTTGCTGCAGCGGGCTCTGGCAGGGGTGCTGAGCCAAGTGCACAAGGGCTTTGGCTACCCCATCGCCTTGGCGGAAGCCCATCATTTGGCGGTGGTGAGAAGCGGGGATCGGCAGCGGTTTTTTGCCTTGATCGAGCAGGAGCTGCTCCGGGCCGGCCTGCGCCACGTGGCCGTCTCCCGCAAGGAAGCCCAGAAGCGGAGTGGCATTGCCTGAGCCCGAGAAAGCCCGCACTGACCCTGGGGATCCCTGGCACCCAAGAGAAGGCTATAGCCTATTGAGGGGATCCCCATTCAACGGCTAGGGTTGCCAAGGTGTCCCAATCCTGTCTCTGGTGCCGACATGACCGACATGATGATCCGAGCCCCTCTGCGCAGCCTCATCTCCCCCCTCACCCACGACCCCCTTTGGTACAAAGATGCAATCATCTACGAGCTGCCGGTACGGGCCTTTTTCGACAGCGACGGCGATGGCGTGGGCGACTTCCAGGGCCTGACCGAAAAGCTGGACTACTTGCAAGAACTGGGGATTACAGCCGTCTGGCTGCTGCCGTTTTTCCCCTCGCCTTTAAAAGATGACGGCTACGACGTTTCTGACTTTACCAGTGTTCACCCTGACTTGGGCACCCTAGAAGACTTCAAGATCTTTCTGGAGGCTGCCCATAAGCGGGGGATCCGCGTCATCATTGAGCTCATCCTCAACCACACTTCGGATCAGCACCCCTGGTTTCAGCGGGCCAGACGAGCTGCCCCCGGCACCCCCGAGCGGGACTTTTACGTTTGGAGCGATACCCCCGAAAAGTACAAAGAGGCCCGCATTATCTTTCAAGACTTTGAAGCCTCCAACTGGACCTGGGATTCAGCGGCCAAGGCCTACTACTGGCACCGCTTTTACTCCCACCAGCCAGATCTCAACTACGACAACCCCGCCGTACAAAAAGCCATGTTCGAGGTGGTGGACTTTTGGCTGAGCTTGGGGGTAGACGGCATGCGGCTGGACGCGGTGCCTTATCTCTACGAGCGGGAGGGCACCACCTGCGAGAGCTTACCGGAGACCCATGCCTTTCTCAAGGCTCTGCGCCGACACATTGACCAAAGGTATCCTGGCCGCATGCTGTTGGCGGAGGCCAACCAGTGGCCAGAAGATGCTGTGGCCTACTTCGGCGATGGGGACGAGTGCCACATGGAGTTCCACTTTCCCCTCATGCCACGGCTGTTTATGGCCATCCAGATGGAGGATCGCTTCCCCATCATTGACATCCTGCAACAAACCCCTCCCATTCCTGAAACCTGCCAGTGGGCCCTCTTCCTGCGCAACCACGACGAGCTCACCCTGGAGATGGTCACTGACGAGGAGCGGGACTACATGTACCAGGTGTACGCCAAGGATCCCAACGCGCGGGTGAACCTGGGGATCCGCCGCCGCTTGGCCCCCCTGCTGGGCAACAGCCGCCGCCGCATCGAGCTGATGAACAGCCTGCTGTTTTCTCTGCCCGGCACGCCGGTCATCTACTACGGGGACGAGATCGGCATGGGGGACAACATCTACCTGGGGGATCGCAACAGCGTGCGCACCCCCATGCAGTGGAGCGCCGACCGCAACGCCGGCTTTTCGCGGGCCAACCCCCAGAAGCTCTACCTGCCCATCGTCATCGACGCCGAGTACCACTACGAAGCTGTCAATGTGGAGGCGCAGCGAAACAACCCCCATTCCCTGTGGTGGACCATGAAGCGGCTCATCGCCGTGCGCAAGCGATTCCAAGCTTTTGGCCGCGGCTTCTTTGAGCTGCTCCACCCGGAAAATCGCAAGGTGCTTGCCTTTATGCGAGCCTTTGGCGATGAGCGCATCTTGGTGGTGGCCAACCTCTCCCGCTACGCCCAGTGGGTGGGGCTGGATCTATCGCCGTGGGAAGGATTGATCCCGGTGGAGATCTTTGGCCACACCGAGTTTCCCCATATTGGGCGACTGCCCTATTTCCTAACGCTAGGCCCCCATTCCTTTTACTGGTTTTCCCTTGAGCCCAAAACGGAGACCATCCACCTCAGCCCCAGCAAAGCGGAGGAGCAGGAACGCCTGGTCCCTCTGGTTGTTCAAAGTGGTAGTCCTCTGGTTGTTCAAAGTGGTAGTTGGGACAGTCTCTTGCAAGGGGAAAGCCAAAAGCAGCTGGAGGCAGTCTTGGCGGACTACCTCTACCGCTGTCGTTGGTTTGGCTCCCAAAACCGCCAGCTCCAGGCGATCCATATCCTGCAGGCTATCCCCTGCCGCCGAGAAGAGGAGTCCTTGCTGGGCAGCCAGATCTTGCTTCTCCAGGCCGAGTTTATCGAGGGCGATACGCAGCTCTACTCTCTCCCTGTGGGCTATGCCACCCAAGAAGCAGCCGTACACCTGCGCCTAGAGATGCCCCAGGCGGTCATCCTCCCTGTGCAAGTGGCCGGAGGGCCGGCGGGAGTAATTTTCAACGCTCTGGCTGACAAAAGCTTCTTGCTGCGGCTGCTGCAGCTAATTGCCCAGCAGGGCCGCCTGCGTCACCGTCAGGGAGAGCTCTGGGCCACTAGCTTTGCTGCCCTTGAGCATGACCTGGAACCCCGCCTCCTCAAGGCGGAGCAGAGCTACACCTCCGTTGTCTATGGCAACCACTACCTCCTCAAGCTCTACCACCGGGTGGCCGAGGGGGTAAACCCAGAGCTGGAGATAGGCCGCTACCTGCTGGAGCACCATCCCCAGGTGCGCGTGCCACGGCTGCTGGGATCCCTGGAGTATCGCCGTCGTCGCGGGGCCCGTGGGTTTGATCCCGCCGATCAGCCCATTACCCTGGCCATTTTGCAGGAGTACATCCCCAACGAGGGAGATGCCTGGCACTACACCCTGGACAGCCTGGGGCAATTTTTTGAGGCGGTGCTGGTTCACTACCAAGAGGTGGATCCCGTGCCCGTGCCGCAGGGATCCTTCTTGGAGCTTTCCCAACAGCCCTTGCCGGAGCTGGCCTACGCCACCATCGGCAGCTACCTAGAATCGGTGCGGATCTTGGCCAAGCGCACCGCCGAGCTGCACATCGCCCTGGCTGCCGATACGGAGAACAAAGACTTTGCCCCAGAGCCTTTCTCCAGCCTGTACCAGCGCTCCGTTTACCAGTCCATGCGCAACTTGGTGGGGCAGGTGTTTCCGCTGCTGTTCGCGTCAGCGGGACGGAGTCCTTATAAGCAGCTCCCCAAGCTGCCGGAAGCAGAGGCCAACTTGGCTCGGGCTGTTTGCGACCAAGAAGGGGAAATCATGAGCCGCTTCCGCCTGATCCTGGAGCGGAAGATCACCGCCCTGCGTACCCGCTGCCACGGGGATTATCACCTGGGCCAGGTGCTGTTTACCGGCAAAGACTTTGTCATCATCGACTTTGAAGGGGAGCCGGCCCGCTCTTTGGGCGAACGGCGTCTCAAGCGTTGCCCCTTACGGGATGTGGCGGGGATGCTGCGATCCTTCCACTATGCTGTCCACACAGCTTTGCGCCAGCAACTGGAGAGCGGCTTGGTCTGCGCCGACCACTGCCCCGACATGATGCGGTGGGCCCAGTTTTGGCACCGCTGGGTCTGCGCGGGCTTTTTGGCCGAATATCTGCAGGTGGCTTCCCAAGCGGCTTTTTTGCCCCGCAGCCTGCAAGAGATAGAGGTGTTGTTGGACGCCTATCTGCTGGAAAAAGCCATTTACGAGCTGGGCTATGAGTTGAACCACCGCCCCGAGTGGGTGGAGATTCCCCTGCGCGGGATCTTGCAACTGCTGGGCATTTCCACCAAGGTTTAGGGGATCCTGTCGGCAGGCCATTTGGGGTGAGCGACTGGGAGACAAACATGTGTGGACGGTTTAGCCTGGCAGTGGCCCCAGAAGTGCTGATGCAGCATTTCGGCTTGCCGGCGGCAGCCCAAGAAAGGGCAGCTGTCCCCCGGTACAACATCGCCCCTTCTCAGCCCGTGCTGGCGATGATTGAGCTGGGATCCCTTCAGCGCAAGGCAACCCATTTTCGCTGGGGCCTGATCCCCGCTTGGAGCCAAGCCGCCAAGGCCGGGTTGATCAATGCTCGTTCTGAAACGGTGGCCGAGAAGCCTTCTTTCCGCGAAGCTTTCCGCCGTCGTCGCTGCCTGATCCCGGCAGATGGCTTCTACGAGTGGGCCGACCAGGGTACAGGCAAGAAGGGCAGACAACCCTACTGGTTTCACCTGGTGGATCGACCGGTATTTGCCTTTGCCGGCATTTGGGAACGCTGGCGCAGCCCAGAGGGAGTGGAGGTGGAAACCTGTGCCATCCTCAACACCGCTGCCAACCGCCTGATGCGGCTTTTTCACGAGCGGATGCCCGTGATTTTGACGGAAAACGACTACGACCTTTGGCTGGATCCCCAGGTGCAGGATCCCAAGCTGCTTTTGCCCTTGCTCCGCCCCTACCCAGCAGAAGCCATGGCGGCTTATCCGGTCAGCACCTATGTGAACAACCCCCGCCACGAGGATCCCGCTTGCCGTGCTCCTATCGGAGAAGCAGTGCAGGGATCCAGCCTCAGCGAGCCCGCTGGTAGCGCATCCCCGGCAGTTGTACCAGCCAGCCTTCCAATTCCATAAGCAGCAGGGTACTGGAAAGGGTGGCAATATCCATCTGGCTAGCCTGGGCCAGGGCATCGAGGCTGAGGATGCCCTCCCCTAGCAGCTGCCAGAGCAGTTGCTGTTGGGGATCGCTGGGGCCAGTGGACGAGGGCTGCTTTAGCACAGGGGATCCCTGGAGGAGGCCCAAGTCTTTCAACAGCTCCTCGATCCCCAGGATCATGCCGGCGCCGTCGCGGATGAGCTGCAGGCAGCCGCGGGCTGCTGCCGTGTCGATGTTCCCCGGCAGGGCATACACTTCCCGACCGTAGTGGTTGGCCAGGTGAGCAGTAATTAGCGCTCCCGAGGTTTCCGGAGCCTCCATCACCAAAGTGGCGCGACAGAGGCCGGCAATGATGCGGTTGCGCTGGGGAAAATGCTCCTTGGCCGGCGGTGTGCCGGGGGGATATTCGCTGAGGATGGCCCCTTGGGCCAGGATGCGCCGGTAGAGAGCTTGATGGTGAGCTGGGTAAACTTTGTCCACCCCCGTTCCCACCACGGCCACCGTCTTGCCGCCGGCATCCAGACAGGCCTGGTGGGCAATGCCGTCGATCCCCGTTGCCAGCCCCGAGACCACCACACAGCCAGCTTCCGCCAGGGCAGCGCTGACTTTCTGGGTCCACTGTCGACCGTAGGCCGTAGGGGCGCGGGTGCCGACGATGGCAATAGCCGGCTGTTGCCAATTGGGACATTCTCCTAGGGCATAGAGAATGGGCGGGGGATCTGGCACCTCCCACAGCAGCGGCGGATAGTCCGGATCTGCAGGCGTGAGAAAGGGGATCCCCGCTTTGAGGGTTTCCTCCAGGATCTGCTCGGGATCAAGGCCAGGACGGGCAGAGACAATAGCCTGGGCCAGGGTGGGGCCAATGCCTTCCACCTGCCGCAGGGCCGGGGCATCCGCTTGCCAAGCCCGCTCCAGGGATCCGAAAAACTCCGCCAGCCGTTTCAGGCGGTGGGGGCCAATCCCCTTGACTTGCGCCCAAGCCAGCCAATAAGGCCGCTCTGGTTCTCCGCGCTTTGGCCCACGGGAAGGCTCCCTCTTGCCAACAGGATCTGAAGGGGAAGTGGAGAAAGACAATTTCAGCTCTGCGCAACAGTGGCTGTATCTTAAATGATTGGCAAAAGGAACGCTTGGCAAAAAATCAGGAGATGGGCAGATGTCAGGGTTGGATCCCGGCGGTAACCTTCAGGGATCAAGGCCCCTGCGGTTTGGATGGATGCGCCAAGCTTGGGTGTGGGGGGCCTATCCCCTGCTGTGGCTGTTGACCTGGGTGGGATCCCGCTCGGCCCAGCCCCAGTTTTTGGGGATCCCGGCCTGGTATTGGCTGGCGGGATTGGCTGTCCTGCTGTTGGTACCTCTTAACTTCTACATTGTGCGCGTTTGCTGGCCTGGAGATGACTGACAGCATTTTAAGTTTGGGTGTGGTGGGGGTGTACTTGCTGCTGCTGGCAGCCATCGGCTTCTGGAGCTATCGCCACAGCGGTCGGGATCCGGTTAGCTACTTTTTGGCGGGGCGGGGTCTGGGATCCCTGGCTCTAACCTTGACGACGCTGGCCACCTTGCTCAGCGCCTTTACCTTCATTGGGGTGCCGGCAGATGCCTATACCCATGGCCTGGGAATCTTCCTGGGGGTGGGGGTGACCACCGCCCTCATTTCGGGGCTGTTTTTGTGGGTGGGCTACCGGGTATGGCTAGCAGCCCAACACTTTGGCTTCATCACCCCTTCGGAGTTCTTCGGCCATCGTTTTCAAAGCCCCCTGTTGGCGTTGTTGTATTGCCTGAGCGCTTTGGTGTTTACAGCCCCCTACATCAGCATCCAGATCATTGGCGGGGCCCGAACCCTGGCGGCGGTGTTGGGGGAGGGGATCCCCTACTGGCCCTTGGCAGTGGTGGTGGCCTTGGTGATCCTGGGGTATGTGCTCTTTGGCGGATCCCAGGCGGTGGTCTGGACGGATGTGGTGCAGGGGATCATCTTGATTCTGGGGATGGGGGTGGCCTTTGTTGCAGTGGCTTTCTCCCTAGGGAGAGAAGCGGGTAGCGAACTGGATCCCTGGCTGAGCTTGCCCGGCCCCCAAGGACGCTGGAGCTGGCAAGGGTTACTCGGCAATCAACTGCTGTTTTTCATGGCCACTCCCCTTTTCCCGCAATTTTTCCAGCGCTTCTACATGGCCAGGAGTGCTCATCCCTTCAAGACCCTGATGGTAGTCTGGCCGCTGCTGATTCTGCTGGTCTTTTTCCCAGCAGCTCTGCTGGGGGTTTGGGGCCGCCTGGCTTTTCCCAGCCTGGAGAAAACGGATCAGATTATGCCCATGATGTTGCAAACCCTGCCCAGCGGCGTAGCAGCGGTGGTGATTACGGCGGCCCTGGCTGCTCTCATGTCTACAGCTGACTCCCAGCTTCTCACCGCCAGCTCCCTAGTGACGCGGGATCTGGTAGTGACCCTCTTTAGACGCCAGCTTTCCCCCCACCAAGAAGAGTTGCTAGGCCGCTGGGTGGTGCTGGGGATCGGCCTAGCTTCCTTTGTGATTGCTCTTAACCCGCCGGGGCTGATTGTGGAGATCGCCACCTGGAGCTTTCAGGGAAATGCCATGCTGTTCCCAATCCTGATAGCCGGTCTGTACTGGAAGCGGGCTACCCGCGCCGGGGCAGTAGCCGGGGCCCTCGTCTCCAGTGGCCTGACTTTAGGTTGGCTGTCGGGTCTGTTGCCGCGGGCTTGGACAGGGGGCTGGTTACCCGTAATCCCGGCAGTGGTGATCGGCAGTGGGGTGTTAATTGGCGTAAGCTTGCTTACCCAGCCGCCCAAGGAGCAGGTGACCGCCTACTACGAGGAAGGGCCTTGGGGAGAGTAGGTGATTCTTTATCGATCAGCTCAATCAACGCTTTTCCAGGTCTGCCGGTAGCCAGCCAGCTTGAGCCAGGCCGTTGAGAAATGCGAAAGTCCCTCCTAGAAAAAGCAAGCCCATCAGCCCGGCCAAGGGGTTGCCGCCGATCCCGGTCAGCCACTCGGGCACCCTGCCGGTGTAGTCTATCCAGGCCAGATTGTTGACCCAGGCCATGCCCCATACCCAACCCGCGTGCAGCCCTAGGCTAAGGCCCAGCTTGTTTTGGTTCCAGACCCTTGCCTGCACCAGCAGCAGTCCCATTAGCCACAGTCCGGGAAATTGCGGCCAGGTGGCGAGAATCTCAGGCAAAGGCTTCAGGAAATGGGCCATAGCAAAGAGGAAGCTGGATCCCCACACCGCAGTGCTGCAACCGTAGTCCAGCAGCATCTCCTGCAGCAGCCAGCCGCGAAAAAACAGCTCCTCCGCCAGCGCCACCCCCAAGCCCAAAAGCAACCCCAGCAACCCATAGACCAGCAGGGATCCCCCTCCTACCGCCCTCCAACTCAGCCAACCCAGGGATCCCTCCAGGCCCAAAAGCAAGAAAAGCCCCCCGACCCCGATCCCCAGGCCCCACAGGATCCCGCCTCGGCAAGGCCAACTGCCATCCAGTCCATAGGCGGCAAACCCGGATCCCCACACCCATAGCCAGGCTAGCAGCAGGGCATACAGGAGCAGCCACAGGTAGGCTCGCGCTTCCGGAAAAAACCACCCCCCCAGCCCGACCCACGGCAGCCAGGCTAGGAGGGGGATCGCCAAGAAAAGCAGCAGACGCAGCAGAAATGGACAAGCCCTCAGCTTGGAGATCGGCAGGCCCATCCAACCCGCCCCGCCTAGCGTTCCGGCTCAATGGAGCTGGTGAGGCCATGTTGCCGCAACTGCTCACAGTAAAACTCCGCGTGCTCTCGCGGCACCACGATCACCACAGCAACACCGTTGTTGTGGGCTTCCAGCATGATCTCAGTGGCTTGCGGCGGCATCATCGCCGGGATCACCTTGACCAGCACCTGCACCACGTACTCCATGGTGTTGACATCGTCGTTGTGCAGCAACACCCGGTACATGGGCATGTGCTTCGGGGTTACAGAAGGCTTGACCAGAGTCTCCGTAGCCACGACGATCCCTCCTTCGGCAGGGTCAACAAGAAGTCTAAGGAACGCAAAACCGCAAAAATGGGGCAAAAGCAGGAAAAACTGTAATGAAATTTTAGCCTTCTCAGCAAGCTCTGTGAAAAGGCCGTGGGGAACCTGGGCGCAGGGGTCAGAGCCGTTAAACCAACCCTAACCCAGCCTTCACCTGCCCACAACCTCAGCTTGGGGGCAAAAGTGCTTGACTAAAAAGGCGATTGGCCTTTGTTGCGGATCCCTTTACATTTGCCTGTGTCCCTGAGGTGGGCCCTATGAGTTCCCTGCGTTCCCGTCGCTTTTTCCTGCAGTTGCTGATGTTTGGAGGTGGGGCAGCCGCCCTGGCTGCCTGTGGAGGCACCTCCAGTTCCTCCATTCCCCCCCTGGGAGAGCCTGGATTTCCCCAAGGGGTATTTGCCGGGGATCCCACCTCGGAAGGGGCGGTGCTTTCCACGCGGGTGATCCCGGCCAGTGCAACAGACACGGTTGCGGTGACGTTGCAGGTGGCTGAGAATTCCGAGTTCAACCCCATTTCGCAACAAGTTTCGCTTACTGCTCGCCGTGTGGCGGGCCGCAACTACCGCACTGAGCCAGGCGACTACATTGCTCGTGCCGTCGTCACCGGCTTGAGGCCAGCGCAGCGCTACTTCTACCGGTTTGTCAGCGAGGGGTTTACCAGCCCTGTAGGCCAGTTTCGCACCCTGCCAGCTCCTGGGGATGGACGACCCATTCGCTTCTTACACATCAGTTGTGCCAACGAGCCTCCCTTTCCTATTGGGGCAGCCATGTTGGCAGAAGTTAGCCGCGGCGACATCGATTTCATTTCCTTTAACGGCGATACCGTCTACGCCGATCGCTTCTGGCTGGGCTTAGATCCCATCGGCAATCTGGAGTTCTACCGCAGCCTCTATCGGGATCAGCGGGATCCCAACTATGCCGGACGAGAGTTCGTGCAACTGTTTGGCCGGACTGCTTTTGTTGTCAACTGGGACGATCACGAGGTAATTGACAACTACAGCGGCCAGAAGGCTCGCGGCGGCCGGGCCACTCAGCTGAACGACACCACCGGGCAAACCCGGGATGTGGAAGATCTCAAGGTGCTCGGCTACCAAGCCTTTTTTGAATACAACCCCATTACCCCCAACCTGACAGATGTGGTCGGTGTGGATAGCCGGGATCGGCTGTTTCGCAGCTTCCGCTACGGGGCCAATGCCGAAGTCTTCATCCTGGATCTGCGCCAGTACCGGGATTTGGCGGCGGTCACCCCCATTTTGCCCATTTTGCCCCCCGGCCTGACCCGTCAGCGTTTTTTGGAGCTGGCCGGCATTCGCCTCACGCCCGAACAAGAGACCCTCTTCTTTGGCCCACCCGGCTCCGAGCAAGCCCTGTTTAACCTGCTGCGCCGCACGCCCCGTACCCTCTTGGGCAATCCGCAGAAGCAGTGGCTGTTCAACGGCCTGCGCAACTCCACCGCCACCTACAAGTTCATCGTCAGCGAGTTTCCCATCACGGTGACCTATTTCCGCTCCAACGATGTTTGGGAAGGCTACTGGCTGGAGCGGCAGGAAGTCATTGACTTTATTGAGAGCAACAACATCCGCAACGTGGTGTTCCTGACGGGCAACAACCACGCCGGCTTCATCGGCCAGGTCAACCCCGGCAGCAGCAACCCTATCTGGGAGGTGTGGACCGGCCCCACCGGGCGGAGCGTTACGGCCCTGAGCATTGACGAGCTGGGCAATCAACTGGGGATCCCCAATGCCAGCCGCCTGTATTACCGGATTGTGAACGGCTTTTTGGCACCGGTGAACCCGACCAATCCGCAAGTGAGCGGGATCCCAGGGGTAACGACGGGCAACTTGCGCTTTTTGGAGCTGGCGGTGCCCAACTACAACGTTATTGAAGTGTCCGGCAGCCGCTGCACCATTCAAATCAAAGGCCCCGCCGGCAATGTCTTGACGGATCCCTTGGGGCGACGCGGGGAACTGAGCTTGCCACAATAAAACCACAATAAAGAAGTCGGCTCAACCGATGAGCCAGCTGCGCCGGGTTGTCAATCAGAATTAAGGGATCCCTGCTCTACTCGGGATCCCTTTTTTGTATCCCTTTTTCGCGATTTTTAACGTGGGATCCTTAACGTGATCTGGATCATTCGGGAAAGACGGATCCGGGTGCTAGAGTGTGGGCGTTGAGGTGGATCCCTGTAGAAAATCTATCTCCGTTTTTCAGTAGGAGGGCAGTCTTATGGCTTCGGTGCGGGGCTGGTTGGTGGCAAGCTTAATAGGAGCGGCCACAGTTATCGGGGGCGCTGCCGCCTGGGCTCAGAGCCGTAGTTTGTGGCTTCTTAATGGACAATCGACCGTAGTTACAGGCTATTTCTACCGAGGTGAAAACATCTGGGCGCAGTGCGACCAGGATTGCTTCGATGTGGATCTGGTGCTTTACGATGCCAGCGGTCAGGTGGTGGCTGCAGACGAACTGTTGGACGATTTCCCCATCGTGCAGGCGCCCTACGAGGGCAACTTTTCTGTCAAGGTGATCATGGCTAGCTGTCTCCACCCCAGTGGTTGTGCTGTGATCGTAGACTCGGACTACAGCTTCTAGAAGGGTGCTGGCTGTCCTCACTTCGCTGCTACTGCTTAGGAACTCAGTCCGTAGCCTAGGCTGCTTTGTGAGCAGCTTCCTGGACTTTGGCGTGGGTAAACTTGCTTAGCCCGTGGATGGTCTTTTCCCAGTAGAAGGGCTTGGTAAAGAGCTGCCACAGGGCCATGTAAGCTGCCATAGAGTGCAGTTGCCAGTAGATGGGGTTGAGCAGAGCATAGAAAGCCAGATCGTAGTAACCGCGGCGGAAGACCGCGACCAGGTTCAGGTAAATCCCAATGGCGTTGCCCACCAGGAGGTTAAACAAGCCCAGATAAACCAGCCAACTGGGAAATAGGTTTTGCAGCCAATGGGCGCGGGTGAGCAGCCAGTAAATAAACAGCAGCCACATGATGGGGCTGGTGAGAAAGGTAAAGAAGCTGCCCCCGATAAAAAATTGGTAGGATAGCCAGTTTTTGAGGCCCAGCTTGCGCAAGGAGCGCAGGGGGTTGCGGTTGTGGACCAGCCAAGTTTGCATGTAGCCTTTGATCCAGCGGGAGCGCTGCCGGATCCAGTTTTTAACGGCGCAGTTGGCCTCTTCATAAGTGGTGGAGTTGATCACCCCCACCGTATAGCCGTGCTGGCTGGCGCGGATGCCTAGATCTGCGTCTTCAGTGACGTTGAACGGATCCCATCCCTGCAGCTCCCGCAGGCGGTCAGTGCGAAAGTGGTTGCTAGTGCCTCCCAGGGGGATGGGCATTTTCAGAGTTTCCAAACCCGGCAGCAGATAGTCGAACCAATAGGAATACTCCAAGGTAAACATGCGGGTGAGGAAGTTCTCGTTGCGGTTGAAATAGTTGAGGGCAGCCTGGACGCAGACCAAGCTGGGATCCCCTTTTCGGAAGGCAATGACTGCTTTTTTGAGTTGATCTGGGTCAGGAATATCTTCAGCGTCGTAGATGGTGAGATATTCGCCACGGGCAAAGGCCAGGCCGTAGTTGCAGGCTTTGGGTTTGGTCTTGGGCTTGCTATCTGGCACGATGAGCAGGCGCACGTAGCGGGGGGGCTTGGCAGCTCGAGCTGCCTCAATGGTGTCTCGGTCGTTTTCCTCCAACAGAATAAGCACATCCAACCGCTCATGGGGGTAATCCAGCTTGGAGAGAGACTTGATCAAAATCGGCATTACTTCCGGCTCTTTGTAGACCGGCACCAGGATGGTGTAGATAGGCAAGTCGCGATCATCCAAAGCGGCTACTTCCTCATCGGTAATCTGGTGGAAGCGATCGGCGGATCCCACTAGGCTGAGCAGCAGTTTGAACAGGATCGAAGCGACGTAAAAAAGATTGATCAGCAGCACCAAAATGGTCAGAGTCGTCCAGGGAGCAGTGGCCAATCCCCAAAGCAACAGCAGCAGCAGGCCGTAGCCCACCGCAATCTGGGAGGGGGTAAACACCCGCGAGGCCGATTCTTCTGGCAGGCGGGCCATGAGCTTGTACACCGCTTCTTGGCTAAACTGGGAGCCCTGATCCTGGCTGAGAAGCTGCGTGATATCCTGCTCGGTGCCCAGAACTTTTTCAATACGCAAGCCTGGCCACCAAGCGTAGAGGATCTCATCCACCACCCAGTCCAGGGGGTCGTTCACCATCACCGTGAGAGTGTTCTGATCCGTCCAGGCCAAGGGATAGAACAGGTGACGCATCATCACCTCAGGATCAAACTGTTTGCTCAAAGCTGGATCTCGATGAAGCAGCCCTGTCCCTATCAATTCAGACACTGTCGGATACCCTAACAACTGAGTGAGAATGCTCAGGTACTCCGGCGTGGAAAGGTAGCTGAGCCGGGTCAAAAGCTGACCTAGGCTGGATCCGGTGCGGCGACGAATGGCCAGAAGATCCTGCCATTGTTCCAGAGTAAGCCGACTGCCTACCAGCTCTGCCGTCAGCTTGCGTTCAATGAGGGCGGTCAGAATCTGTTTTTCGGTGGCCGGGATCTCCCAAATCCGATCGGCTTCGGGGCAGAGGCGCTTGACATTTTGCCAGACAATGGGATGGCCCGGCTCCTCGGTAGCAACCACTACGGTTCGCGGGTCGAGCCAGCCACAGGGCAGAAAGCGCACCGGCACCAGATCGATAGGCTCGATCAGCCAAGGCAGCTCTAGGTCGAGGGGATGCTCGAGCAACCAGCTCCTCAGCTTGGGCCGATCCAAGATCTGACAGCAGAGG
Organism: Thermostichus sp. OS-CIW-32; assembly: GCF_054060415.1. Taxonomy (NCBI): domain Bacteria; kingdom Bacillati; phylum Cyanobacteriota; class Cyanophyceae; order Thermostichales; family Thermostichaceae; genus Thermostichus; species Thermostichus sp. OS-CIW-32. The sequence goes on from NZ_JBSSDD010000004.1 coordinate 99,960, forward strand.
CGAGCAAACTGACGGGGGTGCATTGCCCTCAAGCTCCAGAGGGCCCGCGGCAGGGAACAATCAGCTTGTTTTTGATAGCGATAAGCCTTTGCCAACTGCTCCTGGGTTAGACAGCCTGTGCGCACCAACCAGTATTCGATAAGCGTTAACATAAGCTCAAAATCAGATTAATTCTAGGCGAATCTTAGGTTCTCGCTTGGCTTAAGAGGGGGTTGGCGGCTCAGGTTGCCGGGCCAAACGTCGATAGGTGTCCCATGCCCCCACAGCCAGCAGGATGGCCAGCAAAAGCACCAGCCAAAAGCGGTATTGCCACAACAAAAGCTGCCAACTGAAGCGACCGGGGTAGCGCACTCGATAGCCTGCCGGCGTGAGATCCCAGCTCTGTACTTGGGTGAGATCGGGGGCAGCGGCATAGGCGGTGAGCACGTTTCCCTGTAGCTGGTTGGCCAGGCGGGTGCGCGGATCGGCAAGGCCGCGGCTGAGGCGCTCTGCCAAAGCCGGGTCAGATCCCCACCAGGAAAGCCAAAGGTTCGGCTTACCTTTCAGGAGAAAGTACTGCAAAAGGCCGAGGTTTTCTTGAGGCTGAGCGGCCAAGGCCACCTGCTGGTTGAGGGGATTGATGATTTCAAACTGGGATCCCAGCCGGATGGGGCTATTAAGCTCCACCTGATCTGGCCCGGCCACGATTATCTGCCAGGCAAAGTTCTCTGCTTGGAGTTGGGATTTCCCCTCCGGTAAAAACTGGAGGGTGGGCAACAAGGGCTGTGCCGACAGACGACCAAGGGCACCCAAGAGATAAGCAGTAGCTGGCAGCAACTGGGGATCCCCTACCCACACTTGGCCGGATCCTCGAAGCACCGCCGGGATCTCCTGCAGCTCGCCAGTGGGGGCTTGGTAGCCGCTCCAGATAAAGCCAGAGCTATCCGAGCGCACTTGTAGGGTCAGCGGGGTCAGGGATCCCTGGCAATTACCGGGGCTGGCGCCATAGTCAAAGCGGAGCTCCAGTTGATTAAAGCGGCGCAGCAGGCGGGTGGGCAGGGTCACAGTTTCGTTGAGCTGGGTGCGCCCGGTTAGGTTGTAGGTGCGCAACAGAACGCCATTCAAGAACACGTAGCCGGTGAGGCGATCCCCCACTCGGCCATCCACCGGGTTCATAATGACGTCTAGTTGCGCCGCCAGATCCCGCGGCCGCCCCCCCAATTGGGACAGGTTGAAGTTGAAGACCAAAGACTGGCTGCCAAACCCCCGCAACATGGGATCCACGATCCCCAGCTCTCGCAGGCTGAGGCGGTTGGCCCTGAGCGCTCTCTCCAGATCCGCCACCCTTGTCACCTGGATGCCGCGGCTGACCAGCCCCGCCCGCTTCCATTCTTCATAGAGAGCAAGAATAGCTTCCCGGCGGGCGGCCACTCGCAGGCGGGATCCCTCTGGGGTAATTTGATGCTGCAAGTGGGGGGTGAAATTGGCCGGCTCTAAGATCACCTGTGCCCCCTGCTTCGGACGGTTGCTCCACAGGATGGGCGTTTGCGGAAACAGGTGAGAAAGGAGGCTGTACAGCCACAGAGCTGCTTCCGCCGCTTCAGGAGTGAGGTCAGCCGGCACTACCAAAGTAACCTGAGGATACAGCCGGCCCAGAAAACCGGCCACCGTGGCATCAGGAACGAGGGGCGCCAGCTCAAAGAAACTATCCCGCCCTACCGTCAGCAGCAAATTGCCGGTATTCAAGTCGGCGCAAATATCGTCGCTGATGCTCAGGAAAGGCTGCACCGACAAGGTGATGAAGCGCTCGCTCCGCGCCAAGCTGGGGATGGGCACTCGCACCACCGGCTCCTGCCGCAGGTCCCGCACCAGAAAAAGGCCCATTAGCTCCTCGTTGATCAGCACCCGCACCGTGGACGTGGGCTTGAGCACCGGCGAGGGATCCAGGCGCAACTGCACAAAGCTGGCCTCGGGGTCAAGGCCGTTCAGGGGGGCAGGGATCCCGATATCTAGACGCGGGTTAGCTCCTTGCAGCAGCACCGAGCGGTCGTAGCCCAGCCTTTGCAGAGAAATGACTTCCGCTGCGTGGACAGCCGTCGGCCCGCAACACCAAAGCAAACCGGCAACCCACAAAGCCCACTGTCTTGCCTTCTGCATCACCTTGACCCCCTCTTGTTGATCCCCAACTTGTTTGAGGCAGGCAAGCCCCTTGGCCCACCTGACCCAAGTTTGCCCGACATGCAGAAATCTGTAAGCTTTCGGGGGTCTTTACGCACAAATCGTGGATTCGGATGCCCAGGGGATCCCTCTACTGGCGGGCGTAGTCGTCCTCAAAGCGCACAATGTCGTCCTCCCCGAGGTATTCCCCGTTTTGCACCTCGATCAACACCAAGGGAAGGGTGCCGGGGTTTTCCAGGCGGTGCTTGGTGCAGGGGGGAATGTAGGTGGACTCGTTGGAGCTCAGCAGCATCACCTCTTCTCCACGGGTAACCTTCGCTGTGCCCCTGACCACGATCCAGTGCTCGCTGCGGTGGTAGTGCATCTGCAGGCTGAGCCGATGGCCGGGCTTCACCTCGATGCGCTTGATCTTGTACATCGGGCCTTCATCCAAAACCCAGAAGGATCCCCAAGGACGGGTTTCTGCTTGAGAGGGTACCAGCTCAAGCGCTGGAACTGCTGCATCATTCACGTCCCGCACAGCCTGCAACATAAGATCATGTCCTTGCAAAGTCACCCTCATTCTCTCTCAGCGTCCGAGACCTCCTCATCGACAATATGGCTGAATTGGCCTACGCCAAAACTCGTAGATAAAGTCTCTCAGGCCAGGGAATGCTAATCTAGCCCTGTGTCCAGTTCCCAGACACGTCAGCCCATCCCCATACTTTTTCTGAAACTTGTTCTCATCAGACAACTCTTAAGGCTTGATTCGCTGTTGAATGAGTTGCCTTCTAACTTCTTGAAGTCGTTAAAGCAACCCATGTTTCTCACCAAGCTCAGGGCTTTCTTGCGGCTCTTCGGGTCTACCGGGATCCTGTTTCTGCTGCTGGCTAGCCTTCTGTGGGGTTTGAAGGAGGGCTGGGGCTGGGTGAGCTTGGAGATGCAGTTTCTTGGCTATAAGGGATCCGTGGCGGCCTTGGGGCCGGATCCCCGCCTGCCCATTGTGGGCACCACCTTTCCTCCCTTGCTGGTGATGGTCACGGCCATTCTGGGACGATCCCCGCTGTTGCTGCAGACCATCTTGGGCTCTTTGCTGCTGGGCTGGACGTGGCGGCAGTTGCGCGGCTTGCCGGTGGAAGTGGGATGGCGCTGGCTGTGGGGTTTGTTGATGGTGGTGCAGCCGACTTTGATCTTGATGCTGCTGCGCAGCCCTGTTTGGACAGCCACAGCAGGGTTGGTGGGGGTGAACATGGCCCTGCTGTTTCCCTTGAGTAAAGAGGAGCAGGCCAGGGCAGAGACTGGGGCGGATTCTGGCGAGCTGCCCATTGCGCTACGGCTACTGCTCATTGGGCTGGCGCTGGGGCCTCTGATGGTGCTGCGTTGGGAAAGTGGGTGGCTGCTGCCCTGGGTGGCAGGGGTGCTGCTGTTGGCTTTTCGCAAACAGTCCTGGGGTTTTCGGCTGGCTTCGCTGCTGGTGGCAGGGTTTATCAGCCTGGCCCTGATGTTGAGCTGGCTGTACGTGAACTGGCTGTCGGCAGGGGATCCCTGGGCTTTCACCTACCAGGTGGGCAGCGGTCTGCGGCTGCCGCAATTGCGGGAAGACTTGCAGCAGGCGGGTGGCTGGCGGGGGGTGCTGGAGGCTGGGAAATGGCTGGCGGTGCTGGCCCCTGCCTATCTGCTGTTGGGGCTGGGATCCCTGCTGGGCCGAGGCCCGGGTCGCTGGGTATGGGCTCTGGTCTGGGGGATGCCGCTGGTCATCCTGCTGGCTTCTCTAGGGCAGGGGCTGTTTTTGCGGGAGCTGAGCCGCTTTGGCCTTTTCTGGGTGCCGCTGCCTTTGCTGATGGGCGCCTACTTGTGTCGCGGAGCCGGCCCCGGCTGGGCTAAGCGCCTGTTGATCACTGCCCTCTTGGGGTTGAACTGCCTCACTGCCGGTTATGGGGTGAGCCAAGAGCCGGGTTTCCTCATGCCCCTGGTGGCCGAGGAGCGGGATCTCTGGGAGCGGCTGGTGGCAGGGGTAGTGCCCCTTAGTGGCGAGTTGGAAGCTGCCCAAAACCTGTATGAAGTAACCTCTGCTGGGCAAGCCCTAGAAGACTGGCGGAGGCTGCGGCAGGAAAAGCGCCAGGTTGGGCAGTATCTCTATCGCCACCTGTTGCCCGGACAAAAAGTGCTGGTGGACGACGACATCCACTTTGAGGCTATCTTTTGGGCAAGGGATCCCCGCTCTTTCCTTACTCCTCACCAGTACGAGTTTGCCCTGGCCCTTCAGCATCCCCAGGAAAGGGTGGACTACCTCTTGGTAGCGGGGCTGGCGGATCCCTTGCGGAGCGCCGATCGCATCCTGCAATTTTGGCCTGAGCTCAATTTTGAGGGGCTGCCGGGCTTCAGGGAGGTTTATAGCTCCCCCCAAGTGCGGCTGTGGGCTCGCCAACACCAAGAGGAACCGCAGGAGGAGAGGAGATGAAAAGGAGACGATCCTGGCAGCGGCGACAGGTGCTGCAAGCGGGCGGAGCGCTGCTGGCTGCCTATGGGGTTGCCGGCTGTGGCCAGGAGTTTTTGAGTCAGCAGGGGAGTCGCAGCCCGGAAAATGCCGAGACGGGAAGCATGAACTTGTTAGAGCTGCTGGCCCGCTGGCAGGTGGGCATAGGGGAGGATCCGGGCCGGTTTCTGTGGGAAATCGAGTCGGATCCGCAGGTGGCGGCAGTGGCGCAGGGGTGGGATCCCCATTTCCTGAGCGGCTGGCTGAACAGCTTTGATCACCGCCAGGGAGATCTCTCCTTTTGGCGCAACTGGCACCAGGCCGGGCTTTTGCGGCAGTGGTTTGAGCGGGGCTATACCCTCCACATCATCACCTGGGAAGACGACACCCACCGCCCCTGCGGCGACTACCACATCTCCAAGCAGTTTGTCCAGGATGTAGCCGAATTGGCCGGCTATATCGCCCAAGCCAACCCCCAAGGCCGCCCTACCTATTGGAGCCTGGCCACGGAGTTTTCCTATTGGCGGATCCCAGCAGATACCTACAACGCCGACACTGCTTTCTACTACCAAGCCCTAATGCGCAATGTCCTCACAGCCCGCCAAGCCATCAAGGAGCGGCTGCCGGCAGCCGAAGTAGCCCTGTGCTGGGGGGGCTGGATTGCCACCTTTGACGACCCTTCCCGGGGGGCAGGCCGCAGCATGGTGGAGCCCTTTGCCGAGACCCTGAGCCGGATGGACGGGATCGCCTTCCAGTCCATGCGCCAGCGGCGGCCAGGGGAGTTTAACCCAGAGCTGAACGGCCCGGATCCCGGTAACCCGGAGCAGATCCGCCTCTGTTGCCGCCTGTTTTCCCCCATCCACCCCAACCTGATGTTGGCCCACTACGAGCCCTCCATCAAAGACAAGCACCCCAGTGGCGGACGGGCCGACACCGTCCATACAGACTTTCAGCTCATGAGCCAGCCGGAGTGGCTGCGGGAAGTGTCTCAACTGGGGCTGCGGCACCTGTCCTTGATGCACTACGGCCTGTATAAGGGGGATCCCTTCGGAGCGCTGACCGCCGCTCGCCAATTCCGGGCACAGGTGGGCCTACCGGCTGCCACCTCATAGTTAGCAGTCGTTCCAAAGCCGGTTTTGTCCCGGATCTTGGCCCAGAGCTTGATCCTGGGGATACAATCCCCCTGAAACTGCCGGGATCCCTGCCATGGAGAAGCTGAGATTTCTAAGGGCAAGCCTGCTGGTGAGTCTGGTGGTCAGCACAATGCCGCCGGAGCTGCCGGCCTGGGCAGGATGCGGTTTTCCCCGCGGTGCCGGCAAGACTTTTTTTTCGCTGCAGCCGGAGGTCTATCGGCCTCGCACCCGCTTTGACCAGGGGGGGCAACTGGGGCCTGCTCTCTCAGAATATGGGGAAACCCGCCTCAACCTCTTTGCGGAGACGGGCCTCAGCGATCAGCTCACTCTCAACCTCAACACCAGCTACGTTTTCATCGAAAATCGCTTTGCCAGCGGGGCTGACACCGTTACCCAGCGCAACCAGGGCCTACGGGATCTGGAGCTGGGCCTACGTCATACTTGGGGAAACGGGGATCCCTTCCTTTCGGCCCAATTGACGGCCTTGATCCCGCCGGGATACGCCACCCGAGACATCCCCCTGCCCTTGGGGTACGGTGTTTTCGGCTACGATCTCAAAGTTGGGGTGGCGGCCAATACCCAGTTGGGATCCCTGCCCGCCTTTTTCGACTCCTGCCTCACGTTCCGAGATTACTTGGGCTATCCCGGGGATCGGGTCAAGGCCAACCTGACCTTCGGGGCAGACCTGACTCCTGAGCTGCAGGCCATCCTGGCCCTGGATGGGGATTTTACGTTGGGCAACGGCGCGCCTTTGTTGTTCGGAGATTTGGCGGTTCAGGATCCCGACTACGACAACCTCAAGCTTTCGGGCCAGCTCAACTGGCGGTTGGAGGGAGGGTTAACGCTGGGCTTGGGAGGGTTTCAATTCTTGACCGGCCGCAACACCAACGCCGGCGGCGGCTTCACCGGCTATGTGTGGCTAAGTTACTAAAACCCAACAAAATGTTGCAGGACATCCCCTACGGTAACAGGGATCCGCAGGGGCAGATCTAGGATGAGTCTTGGCAAACTACGGCCCGGAGAACGGATCCCATGTCTCGATTTGAGAACCTCATTGCCGCCATCGATGGCAGCGGCCCCACTGAGCAAATGGTGCATACCCTTCTGTCTCTGCCGGCCTTTGCCCAGTGCCACGTGACATTGCTGCATGCGGTGCCTTCCCAGACCTCTGCCGAGGAGATGCGGGCTGCCTGGCAAAAGGGGCAGGAACTGCTGGCCCAAACCCTGCAGACTTTCCCCCCCCGCCCAGGGCTAAAGATCAGCACGCAACTGGTGGAAGGGGATCCCAAGGTGGTGGTGCTGCAGGTGGCCGAGTCCCTGCCCAATCCGCTGATTGTGATGGGATCCCGGGGGCGCAACCGCATCATGGCCATTTTGCAGAACTCGGTGAGCCAATATGTGTTTCAGCTCGCCTCCTGCCCAATGCTGCTGGTCAAAGACGACGCCTACGTCAAATACCCCAGCCATGTCATGGTGGCCCTCAACAACTCCCCCGCTGCCCAGGCCGCCTTTGCCACGGCCCTTGACTTGATCTCCGGCATTCAAGGGGCCCAGATCTTCCTGGCCTCTGTGCAGTTGGATGCCGACAACCCAGGTAGAGATGAGGCCCTAGATCGGGCAATCGACATCCTCAAAAACCGGCAAATCGGCCACCAGGTGTTGACGGCTGTCGGGGATCCGGCTACGGAGATTGTCCGCCTGGCTGAAGAAAGCAAGGCCGATCTGCTGGTGATGGGATCCCCTGACCGCCGACCTACCATTGCCCGCAGCATTCCCGATTTGGATCGGCTGTTGGGGCGTTCCATCTCTGACTATGTGCGGGTGCACATCGGCTGCCCCGTGCTGATGGTGCGTTCCGTCCAAGACTAAACAGGACTCAAGAGCGAGGGATCCCTAAGGCAAGATAGAGCGGTGCTCTGTAACTCGGTCGCTCTGCTGCTGGCGATCCGGGCTGACGGCCCAAGCTTCAAAGATCAGCTCGGGGACGCCTGGGGGAATGGTCATGCGGGTTAAAGCTTGCCACTGCCCCTGATCGTCGCGGGAGAAGTCCAGCAACCAGCGGGGGCCATCCACCAACGAGCGGGTGCGGCCATGCTTGACCCAAAACTTGATCCAATAAGGTGGCTGGGAGGCGGCGCCGGCGGCGGAGGCAGGGGCCAAGGCCGGCAAACGCAGCACCACATCGAAATTGTCGCCCGCTCGCAATTGCTCAGGCACCAGCAGTTGTGGCGCCGGGCACACTTCTGGCGGCGGGGGCGAGTTTTTGGTGTCCTTGCTGGTGGCAGGCAGGGCGAATGCAGGCGGAGGTGGGGTGGCCGGGCTCCCTGCTGGGGCTGGCAGGGCGGCATCCTCGCCCATTGGCTCAGCTTGGGGGGGTGAGGGAAGAGGGGAAATCGGCGCCGCAGGCTGGGGGTTAGGTTCGGGTGCGGCCTTAGCAGAGGGCTCTGCCGGCTGAGTCGAGCCGGGATCCCCTCCAGCAGGAGCACTGTGCTGCCAGATGCGCAGCAGCTTTTGCAAGGTTCGTTCGGGAGAGAGCAGGGTTGCGGTCGAGGCAGGACTGGCAGCATCGGCCAGCCTCTCTTCCTCTTGCTGCTGCGGGAGGGGGATCCCTGCGCCAAGAAGTCCTGCCTCTTGGCTGCGACAGCGAATGGAAAAGGGGATGGTCAGGGTCTGAGGCGACGGCTCTGGATCCCACCAGGAGGAGGGAGTAAGGGCCAGTTCTCCCCGTAAAGGACGGGCCCACACTTGGCTGGGCAGGGTGATGGGGATGCTGAACACCGCCGTCCGCGCCCCCGCCGGGAGTTGAATTTGCCGTTGTCCCTGGAAAAGCGGCCTCTCCTCCCCTTCTGGCCAAACCTGTACCCGCAGCTCGCCGCTGCAGCCGATCCGCCCCGTCAACACCAGCACCTCCTCCGGGGATCCCTCCAATTCACTGTGCATTAGGGAAAACAGCTCTGGCGGGATGGCGACCTCTTTTTTCTGGGGGGGCTCAAACCCGGCCTCTTCAGCCACCGGGGCAGGGATCCCTCGTTCCGGCTCCAGAGGGGCAGGCACAACCTGAAAACGGAGACAATTGTTTAACTCGGTTTCGCCGAACAGTTCTGCGATCAAGTCGGCATCTCGGCAGTGCAATTCCCAAAACCCAGGGGTGAGGCGGCTGGCAGGCAAAATAATGCCGATCCCTTCATCGTTGGTGCGCACAGAACGGGTTTGGACCTGTGGAGGAGTCGTGCCGGTGTTGGGGCCCTGATTCTGTGGCCCTAGAGGACGCTGCCGGACTTCCACCGTGATGGTGAAGTGGGGCTGGGGCGAACGGGCAACAATGGTGTAGGTATCTTCTTCCAGAACTGCTCCCTCGGCTGGTACTGGCTGCCAGTCTTCCTGGCCGTCCCGCCGAACCCAGAAATTTAACATAGCTCCATCACCTTGGTGCTCCGCACTGCTGACGCGAATGGCATGCCAGATACTGAATCAGATCGGCTTGCAGAAGGGTTTGCTGTTGCCCTGTAGGCAGGTGCTTAAGCTGTACCTCTCCGGCTGCAGCTTCCGCATCCCCTAGCACAACAGCCCAAGTTGCGCCGCTGCGGCTGGCCCGTTTGAACTGCTTGCCAAAGGCGCTGCCGCTCAGATCCAGCTCGGTGCAGAAACCAGCTTGGCGCAGCGCTTGAGCGATCCGGAGGGATTGGGCCTCAGCCTTCGCCCCACGGGAGATCACGTAAACCTCGACCGGTGCTGGCGGAGCCTCCCCTTGTTTCTTTTGCAACAGCAGCACCAGCCGCTCCATGCCGACAGCCCAGCCCACCGCTGGGGTAGAAGGTCCGCCCAGCTCTTCCACCAAGCCGTCGTAGCGACCACCCCCACAGACGGTACTCTGGGATCCCAAGTCAGGTGAGACGATCTCAAAGGCGGTGTGGGTGTAGTAGTCCAGGCCCCGCACCAAGTAGGGATCCAACTGGTAGGGAATGTCCAACATCTGCAGGTGATCTTGCACCTGCTCGAAGAAAGCCCGCGATTCTGGGCTGAGGTAATCTGGCAGCTTGGGGGCCCCCTCGGCAATCTCGCGGGTGCGGGGATCCTTGCTGTCTAGAATGCGCAGCGGGTTGCGGGTGAGACGCTCTTGTGAGTCAGGATCCAGCTTCTCCCGCAAGGGGGTGAGGTAGTCCACCAGGGCCTGGCGATAGGCCCGCCGATCCTGCAGATCCCCCAGGGAATTGAGCCGCAAGCTCAGGTTCTCCGCCCCCACCGCTTGCAACAGCTCCCAGGCCAAGGCGATGACTTCCGCATCGGCGCGGGGATCCCGGCTGCCCAGCAGCTCTACCCCCAACTGATGGAACTGGCGTTGCCGCCCCGCCTGAGGACGCTCATAGCGAAACATCGGCCCACAATACCAGAGGCGTTGCACATCTCCAGCCGTTTGCAGCCCGTGCTGAATGTAGGCCCGCACCACGCCCGCCGTGTTCTCAGGACGCAGGCTCACCTCTTGCTCGCCACGGGTGCTGAAGGAGTACATCTCCTTGCCCACCACGTCGGTGGCGCTGCCAATGCTGCGGGCAAAGAGTTCCGTCAACTCCAGGATGGGGGTGCGAATTTCTTGGTAGTTGGCCCGTCCCAGGATCTCTCGGGCGCTGGCTTCCACCTGCTGCCAGAGCCGCACCTCCTGCGGCAGAATATCTCGGGTGCCCCGCACCGCCTGGATCATCTCCATTCTCGTTCTCCCTCCCTGGGGTGGGCCTGGCCGCCTGCTATGCCAATGGCTGTTCTCGTCAAAGGACTCTGTCCCGCTGACGCAAACGGCCTAGTTATTGATTATCGGCGACAACACTCCCCGTCGCTAGCGGAGCCAAATGACCCCGATCCAAGCTCGAGTCCAACCAGGAGTAGGTGGCGGCAATTTGGCTGGTGGCAACAACAGCGGCGGTGGTAGCTCGCAAGATGGTAGGGCCAAGGGAGACGGACACTCCCCCATATTCCTCAGCCTGCCGACGTTCGGCAACCGTCCAGCCCCCTTCTGGGCCAATGGCTATGGCCAAGGCCGGGATCTGCAGCTTTGGCAGGGCCTGCACCAGCAGGGGGGCGTTCTCGCGCGCCACGGCTATACCCCACCAGAAGGACTCCGTCCGAGTAGCGCGAACGGCTTGCAGCTCCGCCAGCCAACTTGTCCAAGGGGTGGGGGGATCGACCTGAGGCCAGCGCAACCGCTCACATTGTTCTGCGGCCTCCCGCACAATTTTTTGCCAGCGTTCCTGCCGCCCAGATCCCGGTTCCAACACGGTGCGCTCCGTCAGCAGGGGAGTAATGCGCGCCGCCCCCAGCTCGGTAACCTGGCGGAGCACCTCGTCAAACCCCTGCCCTTTGACCACCGCCAAGCCCAGATGCAAAAAAACGGGCAATTCCCGCGGCAGCACCTCCACCTCGCCCACAACTCGGGATCCCTGGGCTTGCCAACGGGCCGCCCACAGCTTGCCTGAGCCATCCAAAACCAAAAAGAGATCCCCTGGCCTGAGGCGGCGTACCCGCTGCAAGTAGTGCTGTTGCAGACCAGTTAAATGGAGAACACCACTCGGATCCCGCTGCGCTGGGTCAATCGCCAATCGGGGCAAAGCGCTCAGGTCATGCGTGCGTTCAGACAACACCATTCCCCCCGTCGCCAGAGGGCTGCCACCACCCATTCGTTGGCCTCCAGCATCTCCGCCACCAACTTGGCCTGCTCGATGAGGATGCCGCTGAGGATCAGCCATCCCCCCTCCTTCACCACCAGCCGAAACTCCGGGATCATATCCAGGATCACATCTGCCAGGATGTTGCACACCAGCCCATCCACCATTTCGGGAATCTGCTCCAGGCTGCCCTGAGCGACCACAATGCGATCCGTCAGGCCGTTGAGATCGCGGTTGTGCATCGTGGCTTGCACCGCCAGGGGGTCGATGTCCACCGCAAACACCCGCTTCACCCCCAACAGGGCCGCCGCCAACGACAGAATCCCGGATCCACAGCCCACATCCGCCAGCGTCGCCGCCGGGGGATCCCCTCCCCAGCTCTCCAGACGCATTTCCAGCGACTCCAGACAGAGCTGCGTGGTGGGGTGAGTGCCCGTGCCGAAGGCCATACCGGGATCCAGCCGCAACAGGTGCCGACCGGGGTGAGGGGGCGGATCCAGCCAGGCCGGACAAATGAGCAACTTATCCCCGATGGGTTGGGGCTGCCAGTGCTGCTTCCAACTGCTGCTCCAATCTTCCGCCTCTATGCGTTCCCAGCGCAGCTTCGGAACCCGCTGACCGGCAATGAGGGCATCCTGCTGCAGGCGCAGGGAGAGGGCTGCCAAATCCAGGAGGCTGACGTGAGGCCAAGGCAGATAGGCGTGAATGCAAATCTGATCTTCGCCATAGGCTTGGCTGGTCATGCCCCGACAGCCAAAACTCTCCAGCCGCCAAAAGATCAGGTCTTCTTGGGCAGGGGAGGCGATGAGACTGAGATCCCACCAAGCACCAGCGGGGTCCAGCGCTTGTGCGGGCGAAAATGGGGTGGGATCGGCAACAGTCCTGCTCACAGGGATCCCTTCACAAACCTAGGAAAAAACCAAAGTGATGGCCAACAAGATAGCGCTTCATGTCACCCAGCCGGCCAGCACTCAATGCGGCACTTTATATCAAAAATTGCAGCGCTCTGCTCAATTCATAGTTTAGGCTTACTCTGGCTATTCTAGGATTGAAAGGCTCACAGCGTCGGTTCAGCAGCGAAGAAGGGAAGGATCCCCCCAATTGGGGGATGACCCTCAGCGGCTCTTTGGATGACCAGCTCAGCCCTGTGAGATAGATTAAGTCCAAAAGCATTGAACAAGAATTGGATGCAGCGTTGACATTCGTTCCGAGCCTCAGTGATTTTGCGGATAAATGAGGTTTGGCTGGGGCGTACTGAGCAACGATGTAAGGATGAAGAAAGAGCAATGCAGGTGGCGAGGTCGATGTCAACTGATGAGCAATCAGCACAGCAGGGCACTCCCCAGCCCAAGGTGGCTTCTCTAGGAGTTGCCGGGGATCGGGAAGCGCGGAAGAGGGCTGCCCATGAAGATCTTCAGCCACTCAAAGTCAGCACCCGCAAGGACTCCGTCCCGCTGACGCGATCCGCTCTGATGCGGCGTTTTAACCAGAGCTTTCCGCCTTTTTACAGCCAGTTTGTCAGCAGCGAGGTGCAGGCCCAAAATCTGCGCTTGGCCTACGCCCTCTACCAAACCCGCAAGGCGGTGGTACAGATGCAGGACGAAGGTCGCAAGACGGTGGTTTGTCTGGCCTACCGTAATCGACCTTCCCTGCTCAGCGATCTGTTTGGGGTGTTCACTGCTTTTAATCTCTCGGTGCACGGCATCCATCTCTATGGGCAAATCTACTCACCGCACCTGGTGTTTATCCGCACCATCGTCTCCCGCGATGGCCACAGCCTTTCTTCCCAAACCAAGCTCAGCCTAGAACGGGCCATTCACGAATGCCTGGCGGGTGTGTTTCGCGTTCACGAAACCTTGGCACTGGAGTTTGATCTCAAGGCCGGCCTAAAAGACGTGCAGGTTTCTTTTTATTTTGACCCGGTGTTTCACCTACCCACACTTTTGGTGGATGTGGACAACCAGCCGGGCGCGTTTTACCGGGTGATGACGGCCCTCGCGCAGGAGGATTTGACCGTTGTTAACCTCAATTTGATGCTCCGCCGCAAGCAGACGCGCTTTATTTTCTACTTGCTGGGGCCGGATTCAACTCCAGCCATGCCGGAGTTCCTGGGGCAAAAATTGGCCTTGAGCATCCAGCAGCGGCTGCAAGGGGATCCCGCCTAGATCTGCACGGGACTGGGAGGCAAGTCAAAAAGGACGGTGTTCATGTAGCGCTCTGCCCAGGCGGGGCCAAAAGCTTTTTCCAAAACGCGGCGGGTGCGGTCGTTCTGCTGTTGCTGGCTGCAATAGCGCTGCTGCCCCTGGTAGTGGGCCAAAATCTGGCCGGGATCCGTCTGTGGGGGGATCTGCTGCGCCAGCCGGCAGTGAATTTCCAGGAAACGGCAGGCAAAGTGTAAAAAGCGCTCGGCCTCTGCTTCGTCGGCAGGACGCACGAACAGACAGTAGGGAGAAAAAATCGTGCCCCACTCCGGCAACCGGCGCCGGTGTTGGAAAGGGACGAGATGGGATCCCAACGCTTCCAGCTCCTGGATATAGAGATCGGGCAAGCTGGGGGTCACCGGCGAGAGATCGACAATGGCGGCGCTCACCTGTCCGCGACCGACCACAATGTCGCAACCGAACAGCGGCAGCGGGTACTGCGGCTGCGGAAACATAACGCAATGGAGAATATCCAGGCTCTGCCCGGCCTGGGCCAGCTCCAGGTGCAGTTTGCGAAAGGGATCCCCTTGGTAGCAGCGGTTTTCAATTTGCAATTTCTCACCCTCTAGGCGGCCTTCCACGTAGCCCAGATCTTCAGGCAGAGGATAGGGGGCTAGGGTGAGGGTAGATCCCCAAACGTTCAGGATTGCCTCAGATAAGCCCTGAATGAGCGGATGCAGTTGGGCAGAGAGAGCAGGAGCGGTGAACATAAGACTCTAGAAGAAAGGCCAAGAACCCCATCCAACCTTGACCTTGGCTCCATGCCAAAGTGTTATGGGGGAACCGCACCGCTGATGCGAAGGGCTTGGGTGGGATCCCCAAAAATCCCAGAGGCCCTAGCTGGGCAAGGCGTTCTAAAACTGTATGCCTGAAGACGGAAGGGGTGGGATTCGAACCCACGGTGACCTTGCAGTCACAACGCTTTTCGAGAGCGTCACAATCAACCACTCTGTCACCCTTCCAGTCAGCTGTGGGGCTTTACCATCTTAACGGCAAACCGAGTCTCCTGCTTCTTCCCAGCCTCAAAGCCAAGCTTGCTTCCCCCACGGGATGCGGTTGATGGGAAAGTGCTCCGCACCGCTGGCGGGAACGCCCAGATGAGATCATGGAGATATGGCTGCTTTATCCATTCACCACTTTCGCCAGGCCAAACAGGCGGGTCAACCTTTGGTGGCCCTCACGGCTGCCGACTACGCCACCGCTCAGATTTTGGATCAGGCTGGGATCGACTTGATCCTGGTGGGCGACAGCTTGGCCATGACCCACTTGGGGTATACCAGCACCCTGCCCCTGACGCTGGAACAGATGCTCCATCACGCCCAGGCGGTGCGCCGCGGGGTAGAACGGGCCTTTTTGGTGGCCGACTTGCCCTTCTTGACTTATCAAGTCCACAAAGAACAAGCTCTCCTCTCGGCAGGGCGGTTGATGAAGGAGGCAGGGGTCAACGGGGTCAAGCTGGAAGGGGGTTACCCCGACATGGTGGAAACGGTGGCCTTTCTAGTGCAGCGGGGGATCCCGGTTTTGGGTCATATCGGCCTCACTCCGCAGGCCAAACATCAACTGGGAGGCTATCGCCAGCAGGGAAAAACCACTCCGGAGGCGGAGCGTCTGCGACAAGAGGCCCTCAGCCTGGAACAAGCAGGGGCATTTGCCCTGGTTCTGGAGCACATGCCGGCGGAATTGGCTGCCCAAATCTCAGCCCAGGTGGGGATCCCAACCCTGGGCATTGGAGCCGGGCCGGCCTGCGATGGGCAGATTTTGGTCACCCACGACCTGCTGGGGCTGAGCGAGCGGCTCCCCCCTTTTGCCAAGGCCTATACCAATTTGAGACAGGCGATCCGAGAAGCAGTGGAAGCTTTCGCCGACGACGTTCGCCAAAAAGTATTTCCCCCCCGCTGAAGGGATCCCTTACCCATTCAAAGCTTGGGCAGAGGTGCTATGCCTACGGCACCTCATACTGCTACCTACTGCTACGCAATGCTTATGGGAACGGGAACCGCACCGCTTTCTCAAGGCTGGGCAAGGATAGGGCGACCTCAGGGATCCCTGAGCAGCACCGTCCCGGTCACCGCAGCACTTTGACCCAACCGGTCGAAGACCCGCAAGCTGAGCAGGTAGGAGCCGGGCACCAAGCTCAGGGGAGGGCGAATGCGGAAGCGGGTTGTACAGAACACCTCTCCAGACACACAATTCACCTGGGCTGCCGAGAGCGTCTGCACCTCGATCCCCGACCACGACACCTGAAACGCCAGCTCTGCCGGGATCCGGCCCGGCACCGATACCGAAACCCCCAGCTCCAAAAAGCCGTTCCGATGTACCACAGAAGGAATATCGCTGCTGGTGATCAAAGGCGGCAGCGGAGTACTGGCCGTCAGCGCATCGGCACCACAACCGACCAAGGCCACACCCAGCAGGCCCAGCACCCATCCCCAAGGTTTGGATCCCAGCTTCATCACAGGGTTCAATCTGAAAACTCACCTTCTCAGTATAGAGGGCGGGGGCAACAGAGTTAGTGTTGGTTCTGGGAAAAGCTAAAAATTTACACTACAGATAGTGGCGAGCTGGATTTTCATCCAGACCATCTGCTACAGTAAGGCCCATAACCTGTCGAGCAGCCTGGATATGGAAGGGGAAGAGGAGCTAAAAGCCTTGCGGGCGCGGGTGCGCAACCTAGAGCGATCCCTCGCCGAATCGGAAGCGCTGTCATTGCAGCAGATTGAGTGCATCCATCGCCTGGAACATCAACTGCTGGAAGCACAGGCCCAGATTCAAGAGCGGGATCAAGCTTTGCAAGCGTGTCAAGAGGAGAAAGCGCGGCTGGCCCAGCGCCCTACCCCAGAGGCTTTTCAGCTTCAGCAACAGCACATCGAAGAACTGCAGAATCTCCTGTGGGAAATGGAGCGCCGTCCAACGCTGGAGCACTACCACATTCTGCAGCAGCAGTTGCAAACCAGTCAGACGGAAATTGAAACCCTCAAGGCGGAATTGCAGCGGCGCGTCGATCCGGCCCGATTTTACCAACTGCAGCAGGAGCTCCTGGAGCTGAAACAGCAGGCCAACCAATTGGGAGAATACGCCGTCAAGTTGCCGCAGGTGCAGCTTTTGCAAGCCCAACTGCAGCTCCGTGTACAGCAGCTAGAGGAGGAAAAAGCACAATTGCAAGCGCAAATCCAAGAGTTGGCTGCTCGACCTTCTGCACAAGAACTGGAAACCCTACGGGCGGAGCTAGAGGCTGCCCACCGCCAAGCGGAAGCCGAATGGCAGCGTTTGAAGACCCATCTGGAAACCGAAAAGGCACACATGGAAGCTGACCTGAACACCGCCCGGCAACGTATTCGCGAACTGGAAGAGCGTCCTACCCCAGAGCAATGGGCACGCTTGCAGGCGGAGCTGGATCATCTGCGCCAACAGGCCTCTTTTGCCAAGGCCGAGCGGGCCACCTTGCTGGAAGAGCTGCAGCAGAGTCAGCGGCAGCAGGCCGAGCAAGCCCAACAGATTGCCAAGCTGGAAGCGGAAGCAGCCCAGGCCGCCCACCTCAGGGAAACAGAGTCCTCACAGGCGCAGCGAATCCTTGCCCTGGAGGAGCAGGTGCAGGCTTTGACCCGCGAGCTTGGTGCTTTGCGAGCCGAGCGGGATCAGCTCATGCAAGAGTTGGCCCAGCGTCCCACCCTTGCCCAGTGGCAGGAAGTTCAGCAGCAGGTGCAGGACACCCGAGAAAGCCTGGAAGCAGCCCGGCGGGGGCGAGAACTGGCCGAGGCCCATCATCTGGTCAGCCAAAAGCAAATCGAGAAGTTGCAGCAGCAGGTGATGGCTTTGAAAACCGAGTGTGTGCAGGCCCACGCCTACGCGCAAACCCAAGAAAAGGAAGTGGCCCTGCTGCAGCAGCGCAATCAAGAACTGGAAGAGCAACTGGCCACACTGCGTCAGTCGGCCTCCGCTTCCCCTCAGCCAGCGGTTGTCGAGCCCAGGTCGAATCATCGGGCCCAGGAACGGATTCCTGCCGCGGCTGACGAGTCTGCTCCTTCCCCGGCCACCACCTGGAGAACACCCACCCCAGGGATCCCGCCGCTCACCCTGGACGAGCGGGAAGAAAGTGCCCCGCTCGGCTGGCGCCAACGGACAGAAAGGCTCCTGAAACGCTCCGCTTTGGCCGCTTCACGGGCAGGAGGGGAAACGGGCAGTCGCAACCGGATTGAGTTGCCGACTTTTGTGCAGCGGCGGCCCTACTGAGCGCTCCATTCTCGGGGATCCAACCGTTCTCCAGCTTGAAAACGAGGCCAAGCCCAGCGCAACAGGGCTCCCAGCTGGGCATGAAACCGCTCTGGGGCAAATTGCAGAGCATGGGCCCGAATCCGCTGCGGATCCCATTCCTGTCGATCCGCCTGCCGCAGCCCTTCCACCAACGCTTCCACACTGGCCTCGGGAATGAGGATGCCGGTTTGGCCGTGGATGACCGTCTCTTGGGCACCTCCCCGGTTGAGGACAACCACGGGGCGGCCGCAGGCCTGGGCCTCCACTGCCACTAGGCCAAAATCCTCCTCCCAGGGGAACAGCAGCAGCCGGCAATTGGCTAGCAGTTCCCGAAAACGATCGGGGGGCTGATGGGGCAAAAACTCCACCTGCGGCCCCGCCAGTCGCTTGAGCCGAGCCAGCTCCGGCCCTTCGCCCACAACCAGCAGCCGACGACCCAGCCGTTCACAGGCGGCAATCGCCAGATCCACCCGTTTGTAGGGCACCAGTCGGCCTGCCACCAGGTCATAATCGGCGCTGGGATCCGCCACCGGCTCCAACCCCTGCAGCGGAACGGGCGGATAAATGACCACAGCCTCGCGGCGATAGAGCTTGGCAATGCGGCGGCGAATGTGCTGGGAGTTGGCGATCAACAGATCTGGACGTTGAGCTGCCAGAAAATCCCATTGGCGCAAGCGGTGCAGCAGCCATTGGCCAATTGCGCCAACAGGCCCGCTTCTCCCCAGCCCTTCTCGCTGCAGATACAGCTCCCGGTTCTCCCAGAGGTAACGGGTGGGGCTGTGGATGTAGCTCAGGTGCAGGGTAGAGGCTCCCGTCAGGATCCCTTTGGCAAAGGCGTGGCTGCTGGAGATCACACAGTCATAGCCGGAGAGGTCGAAGCTCTCATAGGCCAACGGCATCCAGGGCAGCAGATACTTGAGGCGGGCGTGGTAATCAGGGCGCAGCACCCCCAGCCACTTGGCCCAGCCTTGCAAAAAGGAGGTGTGAATTGTCAGCTCCTGCCAGCTCGGCGGCAGGGTGTGAGCGGAGAAGAGACTAACGTAAAGGGGGGCCTGGGGGGCGAAAGCCACCAGCTCCTGCAGAACCTTTTCCGATCCCCCCGGCCAGATCAGGTACTCGTGCACCAGGGCCAGGCGCTCAGGCCAAGCGGGATCCCGGCTGGGAAGAGTGGGGACAGCCACAGGAAGGGATCCCCAAGGCTCAGGCACGGTCAGGACTTGGCAGAGCGGCGCTTTTTGCCAATTGGGCCGCTCACCTGCTTGGCTTTCTCGTCGATCCGCTCATTGATGTAGTTGTAGATCTCGCGGAAGCGAGGCAGGGCCCGCATCTCCAGGCGACTGCCGTCCTTGAGGGTGAGCACCATGTCTCCCCACACGCCCAAGCCACGGGGCACCATAACCACCTTGGCAATCTCGCCGTAGATTACATCTGAGCGCTCCTTGCCGCCCCATCCCCCAATCACGGTGATGCGACGATTGGTAATCCGATAGTGTACCCACAGCTTACGCACCAGTGCCCCCACAAACAGAGGCAAGCCGACAAGTGTAGCCCCAATGAAGGAGTTCAACACCAAATCGCCACTGTGGGGGCCGCCCTCAAAAAAAACCTCCTCTTGCACCGCCATGCAGAGCACCGTCCGGTTGTTTAGAGTGTTGCCGTTAACGATCTTAAACGATTTCTCAGCTTTCCCCAACTGGGGCTAACGGCAGGTTCGGGATTGGTTGACATTCTCCCTGCCCCGGAGGGCAAGGGTTCTTTCCCAGGTCGCAGGATGACTCCCACTTCCTGGGCTACCTCATCCTTACGGATGAAGGGGGATGCCATGACCCCAACCACTGGGATGAACTCCCAGATACTTCTTCTGTTGACACTACGCCCTATTCAAGTTGGCGGAGTTTGCTCAGCACCACAGCACAAAGCCGACCTCAAGGGCGGGGCCTGCAACCCAGTTTTCTTGGTCAACCTGTTGTTGCCTTGGCACAGGAAATTTTCTGAAAATGCCGGGCCAACCCCGATAGGCTTAACTGCCTGGGTAGAGCGGTGTGCCACAGCGTTTGCAGAATTGGGCATCCCCATCGTGCTGGGAGAGGCCACAGCCTGGGCAGGCCCACTGTACCGAGTTGCCGCTTTTCACCAATTGTTTGATCAGCTCCCCCACTTGCCAGGGAATTAGAGCGATCCCCGTCAGGATCATCAGCACCGTCAGCAGCCGGCCCAGCTCAGAAGTGGGGGTGAGATCCCCAAACCCCACCGTGGTCATGGTAACGACGGAAAAGTAGAAAGCATCCAAAAAGGTGGCAAAAGCGCCAGGATTCACTGGATGTTCTACCTGGTAGATCAGCCCAGAGTAGACGAAAACAATGGCAAAGAGGGTGAAGAAAATGCGCAGCAAAATGCGGCTATCGGCGGAGATCACTTGCCCAAACAGGGTTTTGCCCTCCACCAAGCGCAGCAGCCGCAGGATGCGAAACCAGCGCAAGAGGCGGATGAAGCGAATATCGGTTAGCCCGGCAAAAAAGGGCAAAATGGCCAGCAAATCGATGAGTGAATAGAGGCTGAAGACGTAGCGCAGCTTTTGCGGGGCTGCCGCCAGGCGGAGCAGATATTCCACCACAAACAAGCCGAGAATGAGGCGATCCACCCGCTCCAGCCCAAGACGCACCTCAGGGGGAACGGGATAGGTTTCCACCACAAAGAAGGTGGACGAACAGAAAACCAGCGCCGCCACCAGCAAGTTCACCCAGCGGCTTTCCGGAGTGTCTTGATCCCCCCAATAGCGCTGGAGGATCCCAGAATGGGCAAGATCGAGATCAGTTGGGGTGGGGGCCTGTGAGGGTACAGTGGTCACAAACGGGATCCAGCTGGGAAGATATCGAGAGAGTTTCCTTTCAACGCCCATCAGGCGCATACTAACTAAGCTAATGGAAACTAGCTCACAGAGCGAACTTCCCCTAAGCAAACGTCCAGGCTTTGGGTGTTAATTAGGTGTTGAGTCGATGTTGCCTCCTATCGTACTGGCCTCGCAATCCCCTGCCCGCCGCCAATTGTTAAAGGCTGCCGGGATCCCTTTTCGCGTTCAGCCCAGCTATTTTGACGAAAGCCAAATCAAAAGCTCAGATCCCGTGGAGCTGGTCCAGAAGCTGGCCTCGGCAAAAGCAGAAGTGGTGGCGGCCCAGCAACGGGAGCCCGTCTTGGTCGTGGGGGCCGACTCCGTGCTCTACCTAGATGGCGAGATCCTAGGTAAGCCGCCCAATGCCCTAGAGGCGGAACGGCGCTTGCGGCAAATGCGGGGCGAAGTGGGAGAGCTCTACACAGGCCATGCCTTAATTGACACGAAGCAGAACCGCCGCCTCACCCACTATGCGGTGACGCGGGTGTTTTTTGCCAAGCCCAGCGACGAGGAAATCCGCGCCTATGTGGCCACCGGTGAGCCTTTGGCCTGTGCTGGCTGTTTTGCCATCGATGGCCGCGGCAGCCTGTTTGTGGAGCGGATCGAGGGGTGCCCCGGCAATGTTATCGGGCTGAGCTTGCCCCTGCTGCGGCGCATGATCCAGGAGTTGGGCTATTCCCTCACCGATGCTTGGAGCTAGCCGTCGAGGTGTTGCTTGAGCAGGTCGTTGGCCAGCTTTGGATCTGCCCGTCCCTGAGTTTTTTTCATCAATTGCCCGACAAAGTAGCCGAAGAGCTTGGTTTTGCCCCCCCGATACTGCTGCAGTTGCTCGGGGTTTTCTGCCAGCACCTCGGCGATCATCTGCCCCAGCAGAGCGCTATCCGAGATTTGGGTCATGCCCTTAGCTTCCACCAGGGCGCGGGCCGATCCCCCTTTTTCCAGCAGTTCCGGCAGGATCTCCTTGGCGATTTTGCTGGAGATGGTGCCCTGCTCGATGAGGCCAATCAGCTCGGCCAGGGTTTCCGGCTTCAGGGCAATGTCGGGATAGTCCAGCTTGTGGGTGTTGAGGTAGCTGGCGATGTCGCTCATCATCCAGTTGGCGGCTGCTTTCGGGTCGGCACCGGCGGCGATCACGGCTTCAAAGTATTCGGCGGTGTTGCGCTCGTCGCTGAGGTAGCGGGCATCGTACACCGAGAGGCCGTACACCTCCTGATAACGTCGCCGCTTCACACCGGGCAATTCCGGCAGCTCTGCCTGCCAGCGGGTTTTCTGCGCTTCGGTAACGCGAATCGGCGGCAGATCGGGCTCGGGGAAATAGCGATAGTCGCTGGATCCCTCTTTCTTGCGCATGCTGATGGTGCGCTGGCTGTTTTCTTCCCAGAGGCGGGTCTCTTGCACGATCCGCTCGCCTGCCTCCACAGCCTTGACTTGGCGGTTGAACTCGTACTCGATGGCCCGTTGGATGGCGTTGAAGGAGTTCATGTTTTTAATTTCCACCTTCGTGCCAAAGGTCTCGCACCCCAGCGGACGCACCGAGATGTTCACATCACAGCGCAGGGATCCCTCCTGCAGGTTGCCATCGCACAGCCCGGCATAGCGCAGGATGCGGCGCAGCTCTTGCACATACTCGGCTGCCTCTTCCCCGCTGCGGATGTCCGGCTCGCTGACGATCTCGATGAGGGGAACCCCCGCCCGGTTGAAATCCACCAAAGAGTAGCTGGATCCCGACAGGCGATCGCTGCCAGCGTGGACCAGCTTGCCCGCATCTTCTTCCATGTGCAGACGGGTGATGCCGATGCGCTTGGTACGACCGTCGCTGAGCTGGATCTCAATCCAGCCGTGGGTAGCAATCGGCAGGTCGTATTGGGAGATTTGGTAGTTTTTGGGCAAGTCGGGGTAAAAGTACTGCTTGCGGTCGAACTTGCTGTAGGGGGCAATGGTGCAATTCAAGGCCAAACCCGCTTTGACCGCGTACTCCAGCACCTTTTCGTTCAACACCGGCAGGGTGCCGGGCAAGCCCATACAAATCGGGTCGATATTCGTGTTGGGGGGAGCGCCAAATGCCGTCGCGCTGCTGGAAAAGATCTTGGAGCGGGTGCTGAGCTGGCAGTGAACTTCCAACCCGATCACAGCTTCATATTGCACTTTGGCGGGGGCAGCAACAGTCATGGGATGGGAAAAACTTGCGGTGTAACCATTCTAGTGCGACCTTGGGGGATCCCAGCTCATGGGCAGTTTCTGAGGACGGCAGCTCAGAACCAGCGGACGAAGCTGAAGTGCTGCAGGTCAAAGAAATCCTTGGAACAGCCAAACTCCTTCAAACGGTAGGGCGAATCTCAAAGGTGGCTAGACCTTCCGGCGGCTCAGAACGTTGCTCAACGGCCTCCACAACCGAACCGGGGCTGCCCTGTTGGCACCAGCGCAGCATGGCCTCCACCGCAGCAGGGGATCCTTCAAAAACGGCCTCGACGCGACCATCCCGCAAGTTGCGCACCCAGCCGCCAACACCGGCATTGCGGGCCATGGCTTCGGTGTGGGCGCGAAACCCCACCCCCTGAACCCGCCCCCGTACCCAGACGTGAACGCGAACCCTGTCACTCATGCCGACGGGGATCCCTCCGTTGTGCTGCAGGGTTCTGGCGACTCGGTCGGCTCCTCCGGAGTCTCTGAGGTCTGCCGATCCAGCCACCCCACAAGAACGTTGACCAGGGCAACCAAGCCTAGGAGCCCCAGCGAGATCCCACAGGCATACCCAATCGCTTGCCACAGCACGGAAGACATGAACCCAACCTCACGAACGCTTGTGCAGAGGATCCCACCCTTCATGCACCGTGACATCCTCCCGGCGCTCGTCCTACGGACAGAGCGCGGGCCACCCTTCCCGTCAGCAGGACGGAGTCCTTACCTCGCGGCTGGGCATTCCTGCCCCACGCCACTTGTCTGGGTCTACAACCCCCGACAAAACGACTGGACAGGTGGTTCCCCTTCCCCAGCCTCCCTGGCTACTGCCAGCTTGCAAAACAAGTCTAATCCACAGGGAACGGTGCATCGGCAGGCAGGATGGACTCCTGCATCCAGGAACCCCTGTCCACCGGACAAGAGCAAGAGGCATCTGGATCAATCCGGTACTTGTAGGTTACCGCCAGCATAAGTAGGTTTTACTACAGATTTCGCTCAACAGATTTCGCTCAGAGGTATGGCGGGGATCCCTGTATCCCGGTGCTTACCCTGCGGGTAGAGTGCAGGACTGATTGCCCCTGCACCCCCGTTAGTTACCGCTAGCTACACCGCCGGGAAGCCCCGCCCTCTATTAGTTAGTGGCTAGTGAATAGTGAATAGTCACTATCCACTAACCACTATCCACTATTCACTATCCAGGGTGAGGGTCGGGATGAAAGGCGGGGACATGATGTTTTGTCCTTACTGGTGCCATAAAAAGTAGCGGGGTTTTATACACTGCCGCTATAGACATCAAGTACAGGGGCGGGGCATCCCGTCCTTTTCGCGTTAGCGGGACGTAGTCCTTAAGCCCAGGAAATGTCCTTTTCGCGCTAGCGGCGCGGAGCGCTAACCGGAGTCACTGTTCGCGTCAGCGGGACGGAGTCCTTGAAGCCCGCACTCTCTCGCTTTAGCGGCGCGGAGCGCTTTGCATCAACATGAGTGCGGGAGTATGTCACTTAAAATGACTACACCAGTCTTGTTCAGCACCAATCTATTGGGTTAGCGCAACACCAGGGCTAGAGCAGTCCCTTGGGATCCCGTCTCGACCAACCGCAAGTCCCCCCCGTGGGCCTGCAGGATGCGCCTGGCGATATATAGCCCCAGACCTCCTGAGCCGGTTGGGTAGTGGTGGCCGGCAATGTGAATGGGCTGGGTCACGTAGGGTTGGGCCAACTCTTCTAGGGGAGCCGGCAAGCCGGGGCCATCATCCTGCACCTGGATCTGGTGGGGGCTGACGATTAACACCACCGCATGGCGTGCGTAGCGCAAGGCGTTGTCCACCAGATTCACCAGCGCCCGCTCCAGCTCTGCCTCATCGGCGTTGCCCCACCCTTCTCCTTCGACTCGCAGATCGATCCCCCGCTCCTGGGCCAGGGATCCCATGCGCTCGGCCACCTTTCTGGCCAGGGATCCCAGATCACAAGGCCGAGGATGCAACTCGATCTCTCCCCGCTCCAGGCGGTGAGCCTCCACCATTTTCTGCACCAGAGAGAGATTGTGTTGATTTTCCTGCAGGATGCGATCCAGCAGAGCGCGACGTTGCTCCGGCTCGAGCTGTTGATCCTGTTTAAAGGCGCTCAGCAGGTGCCCAAAGGCGATGAGGGGGGTTTTGAGGTCGTGAACGAGGGTAGCGGTAAAGGCTTCTCGCCGCATTTGATCGATCTGGATCTGGCGCAGCAACTGGGCAAAGGCCTGCCGCAAGATCAGGGCTTCCTGGGGATCCCCGGGGCGGAGCAGCAGATTCCAACGGGCGGGCTGGTTAATCAAGGTTTCCAAATGAGCCAACTCGCGGGCCAGCAGGGTGAGGGGGCGCAAAATCATGGAGGACAGAGCATAGCCCACCACCGCCGACAGCACCGCCAGCAACGGGATCCACAGCAGCAGCAGGAGGATCCCTTCAGTGCTGAACTGCGTGTCGGGCCAGATCCACTGCACCGACAGGATGAAAACCAAGTTGGGGACGAACGAAAGGCTGGCAATGACCAATGCCACCTGGGTGCGCAAGCTGTGGGGAAAGCGGCGGCGCCAAAACTCAAGTAGGCGGAGTAGTTGCTGTTTCAAACTCGGTGTGCTCGCTTTGACAAGACCTGCTTGAATAGTGAACCAACCGTAGGCAAAGAATAAACATCCCCTCACGGTCAAGGCTGAAGAGTTCTTTCCTAGGTCTTAGAATGACCGTTATGTCTTGAGCCACTTCATCCCCATGAATAAAGAAGGATGCCGTAACCCCAGCTTTTAGGATACCCAGCTACCCCATTCTTTAGAGAAGCCGCGCCGTATTCCGGTTGGCAAAGCTGTGGACATCACGGCAAAGAAAGACAGCTTGATCCCCAGGCGTAACCAACGTTGAGCAATCATAGTCGTTTCAGGTTAGGGTGAGGCGCCTGGGCCATTGAGAAAAGCCTTTGGCCGCATGCATTATTGCTCGGCAACGCTGACGCGACGACGCGACCAACGTTTTGGGTGTAGTGTCCCAGTTTGGGTCAAAGGACTACAAGTTCAACAGATTCAACAGATCAAGATCGAGGGGCAGAGCGGAGCTCTCAAGCTCCTGAGGCATGAAAAAACCTCTGGGAGTCTGTCCGTGTTTCGACCCCAGAGGCTTCTTCTCTTCACTCCTCACCACTATTGAGCGTAGCCGCCCTTCCAAAGGCTGTCAAGCACTTTCCCATTGGGGTTGGCGTGTGGGAAATTGCGCTAGGGTGGCACTGCCGTACAGGATCATCTGCTGGGGCTGCAAGTTCACCCGGTCTACCCGCAGCTCAGTGCCTCGCAAGGCGAGCCGATCCAAATCCAGAAGCTCATTCAGGCAGCGTACCAAAGCTTGGCTCAAGGCCAGCTCCTCTTCTGTACCGCTTTCAAACACTGGATCTGTAAAGCGGATGCGACGCCGCTCCAGCACCTCAACCTGGGCGGAAAAACCGACGCAGAAAGCCCTGGCTTCTCCCTGCTGTACATTTGCCTGGAATTGCAGTCGTCGCGCCGGGGTGATGCTGATATGGACGTGATGGAAGGATAGGGGGCTATCATCCTGCTTTCCTAAGGCCAGCCTATTCAGCACAAAAGGTGTGTTAAACGATTGCGCCAGATCGTCTTCGCTCAGCACCACGCGCATTGTGGCCTGTACTGGCTGGCGCAGCTTGATCTTCCCCTGCCAAATTTGGCTGAAATCGATGGCCACCGCATTGCAGAATAGCTCCAGAGCCGAAAGCCTCAGGCCGTTGTACATCTGCAGATGCTGGCCCAACAGTTCAAAGCTGTCGATACGACCCTGCAACAATTTGGCAACAGGCTCCACTCGCACGCGCGCCTCCAGCCGCTCTGCATGCTTAAAGAGGGCACGAATGGCTGCGCCTACCCCTCGGCTAACCCAATCGACAGCCATGGGATTCTGCAGGGAAAGTTGGGGCAGGAGTCCTGTAGCCATGGGAAAAGGTAAAGAGCGCCTACAGGGATCATAACCAACCATTAAGAAAAGTTACAACCTTTGCCAACGGAGAGGCTGTTCTCTCAGGGGTAGGTGCGTCCCTCCTGCATAGCCGAGCGGGCCACGGCTGCGATCCCCTGGTCGGTGGCACGGGGCAGATGAAAGTACCGTCCGCCCGCCAATTCCGCCAGCTCGGCGCTGAAGCCGGTGGTTACAAAGCGGCTTTGGGAATCGATCAAAAGCAGCTTCAACCCCAGGGCGCGGATGCGCAGGGCGATCTCCCGCAGCTCTTGCTTGAGGTCGATGGGATCCGCTCCCAACTGGCTTTTGCTGTCGCTCCGTCCCAAGGAGCGGCTGAGGGGAATGTTGGCCCGGCCATCGGTGAGGGCCACCAGCATCACCTGACCTACATCGCCAGCGGTGCGGGCATTGACTCCCATGCGCACGGCTTGGGTGAGGGCATGGGCGAGAGGGGATCCCCCGCCACAGGGCAGGGATTCCAGACGGCGGCGGGCCAGCTCGATGGAGCGGGTGGGGGGGAGCAACACTTCGGCAGTTTCCCCACGAAAGGCGATGAGGGCCACCTTGTCACGGTTTTGGTAAGCCTCGGTGAGCAGGCGCAGGGCGGCACCTTTGGCCGCTTGCATGCGGTTGAGGGCCATGGAGCCGGAGGCGTCCACCACAAAGATCACCAGGGCTCCGGCCTTGCGAACCAGCTTTTTGGCGCGGATATCGCTCGGCTCCACAATCACGCTACGTCCCGGTTGCCGCTGGCGGCGGCTTTTCTGATAGGGGGCAGCAGCTCGCAAGGTGGCATCGACGGCAACGCGGGGGTTGGATCCCTGGGGCAGGATGGGCTTGACGTAGCGGCCTCGGTCGGCGCTGAACACCAGGCTGCGGGATCCCGTTTTTCCCTGCTGGTTGAGGGACTGGGCAAAGGCCAGCAGGCGCGGGTCGAGGGCCACCTGCTCAGGATCGAAAAAAAACTCCTGCGGCAGGCTGAGGCTTTCCGGCTGGGGATCCGTCTCCTCCTGGTCCTCGCCAGTGTCGTCGGAATTGCTTGGGGAAGGATCGGGCTGTTGGGATTGGGGTGGGGGGGGAGGCGGGGGCTGGTCGGGGTCGTAACGGGCGCGGGGCAGCAGCACCAGTTGCACAGCCTGCTGCAGATCCTCGGCCAACAGGCGATCCCGTCCTTCCAGAGCTGCCAGGGCACAGGCGGCCCGTAGGGCAAATTGTTCTCCCCGATGGCCTTGGACATTGCCGCGGATGGCCTCTTGCACCAGGTAGTGGATCTGTTCCCGCTGGGGTTTGACCTGGGGCAGCCACTCCCGCGCCAGGAGGATGCGGGTGCGGATTTCCTCCAGTTCCGCCTGGTGCTCGGCCAGGAAGGGCTCGGGAGCATCGACAAATTGCGTTGCCCGTTGGACAATTTCCCCTCGCTCTTCTAGGCTCAGCTCCTGCCCCACCGGCACCACCAGTGCCAGGCGATCCAGCAGGTGGGGGCGCAGGGATCCCTCTTCGGGGTTGTAGGTGGCCACCAAGAGAGGCCGGCAGGGGTGTTGCAGACTCAGCCCCTCCCGTTCCAGGCGGTTGACCCCATCCCCCACCACCGTCAGCAACAAGTTGACGATGGCGTCGTCCAAGAGGTTGATGTCATCCACATAGAGCACGCCCCGGTGGGCGGCAGCCAAGAGCCCTGGCTGGAAGACCGTTTCCCCCTGCCTGATGGAGGCCTCCACATCGACGGATCCCAGCAGCCGATCTTCGGTGACGCCCAGGGGAACCTGGACAAAGGGGGGCGATATCACTTGGGTGGGCGGCACCTCTCCGGCTGGGTAGCGAGCCTTGGCCCAGTCGGACCAGGTATCCGGCTGCGCTGGATCGTCGTTGCAATAGGATCCCGCAATCACCTCGATGGGCGGTAGCAAGGCGTGGATCCCTCTGGCCAAAACCGACTTGGCGGTGCCGCGAGGCCCCACCAGCACCACACCCCTTAGGCTGGGATCCACTGCTGCCAGCAGCAGAGCCAGCTTGGCCGCCTGTTGCCCCACTACAGCGGTGAGGGGAAAGGTACAAGGAGCGGATAGAGTTGCGGATCCCATGGTTGGCGGGTAGGCTTGGCGAGCAACGGTTCAATCGAGCAGATTCGCAGCGGAGCGGGAGCTGTACACCCCAGTCTATCGCTTGAGTGCTCCGCACCGCCTTTGCAACTGAGATTTTCTGGGGAGCATGCCTCTAACCCCCAAAACCCTGAACTTTGCTGAATTTACTGAGCTTTAGGCGGTTTGGCAAAAGTCATTGAGAGGGATATAGTAGACCAAGTTTCCCCCTGATCCTTGAGTCCACCGCAACGGTTGCCGGGAAGTGAAGGGGGAAAGCGCTCGGGGGGTATTCCTCAGGGCTTTGCGGGATACCGCCTTCCTGTTTGGACTCCGTCCCGCTGACGCGAACAGAGATAGGCAGGATGCGATCGCTTCTTTCCTGAACCATGTTCAGGAGAGTTCAGCGTGAATGTATCAGGTTCCAAACCGGCTCCAGACAGTTCCCCAAGCCCTCTCCCAAGGGGAAGGGGTAGGTCGGAATCAAGGCCACCAATGGCCTACGGCGACTGGGAATACCCCTGGTGAGCCGCCGCTGTTTGGTGGTCATCTTCTGTTCAAAATGGGCATCACTTCAGCGGGTTGCAATCATCACGTGTTTGGTGATTTGGTAGTCGCGCACCGCTTCTGCCGAGAGATCTTTGCCAAATCCCGATTGCTTAAAGCCGCCATGGGGGGCCTCAGAGGCAATGGGAATATGGTCGTTGATCCAGACGGTGCCGAACTCCAGATCGGCGGCCAACCTCATCGCTCGTCCGATGTCTTGAGTCCACACAGAAGCCGCCAGCCCGTATAGGACGTCATTGCCCAAGCGTAGCGCTTCCGCTTCTTCGCGAAACGAGCCGAGCGTGAGAACCGGCCCAAAAACCTCACTCTGTACGATCTCCGCTTTTTGATCGACATTGGCAATCACCGTGGGTTCATAGTAGTAGCCCTGGGCAAGCTGGGAAGGGATCCGACCGCCGGTCAGCACCTTGGCTCCCTCTGCTTTGGCCCGCTCCACAAATCCCATCACCCGCTCCCGCTGGGCTGCTGAGACCAAAGGCCCCATCTCCACTCCCGCCTCGAAAGGGGATCCCACCGTTACTTTGCGCATGGCTTCTACAATGGCCTCTTGCGCCTGCGCCAGCTTGCTCTCGTGCACATAGACGCGGGTGGCTGCCGTACAGTCTTGGCCGGTATTGACGGTGGCAGCAAATGTGGCCTTGGCAGCAACGGTCTCTACGTCCGCATCCTCGAAGACGATAAACGGCGCTTTGCCCCCCAGTTCCAAATGCACCCGCTTCAGGGTATCTGCCGCTGTCCGCATCACCTGCTTGCCGGTGGCGGTAGAGCCGGTAAGGCTGACCATGCGCACCTGGGGGTGCTCCACCAGGGCTTGGCCGGTGGCATTGCCTCCGGTAACGATATTGACTACCCCGGGCGGGATCCCAGCCTCGGCGATCAGTTCCCCCAGCATCAGGGTGGTCAGGGGGGTGGCAGGAGCGGGCTTGAGCACCACCGTACAGCCGGCGGCCAGGGCGGGGCCGATCTTCCAGACGGCCATCATCAGCGGATAGTTCCAGGGGGTAATTTGAGCGCACACCCCCACCGGCTCTTTGCGAAAGAGGGAGGTGTAGCCCTTGGCATATTCCCCGGCGCTAAAGCCATGGATGTCGCGGGCGGCAGCGGCGAAGAAACGCAGATTATCCACCGCAAACGGCAAATCTCCCCCTAAGCTGAGGAACTCGTAGGGCTTGCCGGTGTTTTCCGATTCCACACGAGCCAGTTCTGGGGCACGAGCCTCGATCAGATCTGCCAATTTCCAGAGGGCCAGGGATCGCTCGCCGGGGGTGAGTTTCGACCAACGGCCATCGTAGAAGGCTGTTTGGGCGGCCTGCACCGCCCGATCCACATCGGCAGGGCTGGCATCCACCGCCTCTGCCAGTTTCTCGCCGGTGGCCGGGTTCTCGATGGTCATCAGGCCCCCCCCTTGGCTATCGACCCATTGGCCGTCGATCCAGAGTTTGTAGGCCATAGCGATGTCCTCAACAGCTTGGTGAAATGGCTCTCCCCATTGTGCCGAATCTTTTTGGCTCGGCTTGAATCATAAGCTTCATTCAACTTTGGCAACTTTGGGGTGCAGAGATGGGATCCTTTGGGATTGGGATGGCCCAAACGGCTATTCGCAAAGCGGGCCGTAGACTGTGGCCAACGGCGCACTGGTGAGGATCCCGCATCTGCTAACTAACGGAGGTGCAGGGGCAATCAGTCCTGCACTCTACCCGCAGGGTGAGCACCGGGATACAGGGATCCCCGCCATACCTCTGAGCGAAATCTGTAGTAAAACCTACTTATGCTGGCGGTAACCTACAAGTACCGGATTGATCCAGATGCCTCCCAACAAGCCGCTCGCGGTAGCGGGACGGAGGCCTTGCTGTTGGCGTGGCTGGAGATTGGCCGGCGCGTATACAACTACACTTTGCGGGAAACCTAAGGAGTGGATAGCATCTTGCTCTTGGCCGGTGGACAGGGGTTCCTGGGTGCAGGAGTCCATCCTGCCTGCCGATGCACCGTTCCCTGGGATTAGACTTGTTTTGCGAGCTGGCAGTAGCCAGGGAGGCTGGGGAAGGGAAACTGCCTGTTCAGTCGGTCTGTCGGGGGTTGTAGACCCAGACAAGTGGCGTGGGGCAGGAATGCCCGACCGCGAGGTAAGGACTCCGTCCTGCTGACGGGAAGGGTAGCCCGCGCTCTGTCCGTAGGACGAGCGCCGGGAGGATGTCACGCATCCACCCTAGCTCTGGATTGGGAAGGATGGCCAGCGCTTTTGCACAGGCGCAGCAGGGCACAGTCTCAGTACCCTGGTTGATTGAGTCAATGCAGAGGTGGGATCCCTCTGTTGGGATAGCCGTTAGGGAGGCAGGTTCACGATGCAACTGCGAACAGCTCTGCCGCTGTTGTGCCTTTCTCTCTTGGTAGCTGCTTGCCGGCCCGGCGGGCCACCTCGCAGCATGGGGGGTGAAGGGGGCGGAGAAGGCCAACCCACACCAGTGGCCGTCGGCAGGGTAGAGGAACAGCAAATCGAAGAGACTTCAGAGTTCATGGCCAGCCTCGGATCCCAGCAGGTGGCCAGTATCCGCCCTCAGGTCAGTGGACAGGTGACCCAGGTGTTCGTGCAGCTGGGATCCCAGGTGGCTGCCGGAGCCCCTCTCTTTGAGATCGACAGCCGGCAGCAACAGGCGGCGGTGGCCGGCCAAACGGCGGGGATTGCCGCAGCCCAAGCCAACCTGGAGAGCGGCCGGGCCGTGCTCAGCCAGTTGCGGGCGGATCGGCTGCGGCTGGAGGCAGCGGCGGAGTTTGCCCGGGAGCAGCACGAGCGCAACCTGCGCCTCTTGGCCGAGGGGGCCATCAGCCAGGCGCAAGCGGATCAATCCAGCCGCGACCTGCGCCAGGCGGAGGCGGCTTTGGCGGCGCAACAGGAGCAGATCCGCGCTCAGGAGGCCGCGATCTTGCGGGCAGAGCGGGAGGTGCAGCGAGCCCAGGCCGAGGCGGAGCGGCAACAGGTGCAACTGCAGTTTTTCCAGGTTACAGCTCCCTTTGCCGGCATTGTGGGGGATGTTTTGGTGCGGCAAGGGGACTACGTGACGCCTCAGACGGTTTTGACCACCTTAACCCAAACCCAGGCGCTGGAGCTCAACCTCAACATCCCGTTGCAGCGGGCCCCCCAGCTGCGCATTGGCACGCCGGTGCAGATCCTGGATAGCCGCGGCGAGGTGATCGGCAGCAGCCAAATCTCTTTCATTGCTCCCGAAGCCAACGCCGCCACGCAATCGGTGCTGGCCAAGGCTCTTCTGGAGAACCCTGCCGGCCAGTTGCGCTCGGCGCAGTTTGTGCGGGCTCGGGTCATCTGGGAGGAGCGGCCGGCCTTGCTGGTGCCGGTGACGGCGGTGGCCCGCTTGGGGGCGCAAACCTTTGTCTACACGGTGCAGACAACGGAGCCGCCAGCAGAGGGCATGCCCCCGGGGGCGGTGGCGGTGCAAAGGCCGGTGCAGCTGGGATCCATCTACGGAAACAGCTATGAGGTGCTGGAGGGTTTGGAGGCCAATGAGCCAATTGTGCTGAGCGGCCTGCAGAAAATCCGCGATGGCGCCCCGATTGTCGATGAGATGCTTTTTCAGCAGAGGATGCAGCCACAAGGGGGAGGGAGACCTCCTGGATCCCCGCCCTAGGTCCTCTCTCTCCGGCGGTTTCCCAACTCAGCTATCCCCTTTCACTCCTCACTGCGCTGGACTATGTTTGTTGACTTTTTCATTCGCCGCCCTGTTTTTGCCAGCGTCTGCTCCATCCTGATCCTGCTGGTGGGGGCGGTGAGCATTCCCCTACTGCCGGTGGACTACTACCCACAGGTGGCGCCGCCAGCGGTGAGGGTGACTGCTGTTTATCCTGGGGCCGACGCCGAGACGGTGGAGACGGCGGTAACCAATGTGCTGGAGCAGGAGATCAACGGCGTCGAGGGTATACGGTCTATCGCCTCGGTGAGCAGCAGCAACGGTACCAGCCAAATCACGGTCACCTTCAGCCCCGATCGGGATCTGGACATAGCGGCTGTGGATGTGCAGAACCGAGTTGCCCGAGTTCAGGCGCGGCTGCCGGCAGAGGTGATCCAAAACGGCATCAGCGTGGAAAAGGCCGGCGACAGTGCTTTCGTGCAGGTGGTGGCGCTGCGTTCGCAGGCAGGGGAATATGATGAGCTGTTTTTGAGCAACTACGCAGAGCTGTTTGTGCGGGATGCTTTGCGGCGCATCCGGGGCGTGAGCGATGTCATCATCTTTGGAGAGCGCACCTATGCCATGCGCATCTGGCTGGATCCGACGCGGCTGGCCAGCTATGGTCTGACAGCTCTGGATGTGGTGAACGCGGTGCGCCAGCAGAATATCCAGGTGCCTGCCGGCCAAATTGGCAGCCAGCCCAGCCCGCCGGATCAGGAGTTTCAGATCAGCGTCCAGGCAACGGGGCGGCTCTCACAGCCGGAGGAGTTCGCCCAGATTGTCCTCAGGGCCAACCCCGATGGCAGTTTGGTACGCATTGCCGATGTGGGTCGGGTGGAGCTGGGAGCGCAAAGCTATGATACGTTCTTCCGCATCGGGGGACAGGAGGCGGTGGGGATCGCCATCACCCAACAACCGGATGCCAACGCCCTAGAGGTGTCGCGGCAGGTGCGGCAGACGTTGGCGCAGCTGGCGGAGAGTTTTCCGCCCGGCTTGATCTACGAGATCCCTTTCGACGCCACCCTGTTCATTACCGAGTCGGTGCAGGAGGTGATTTTTACCCTGCTGCAGGCTATTGCCCTGGTGGTGCTGGTACTGTTCATCTTTTTGCAAGATTGGCGCGTCACCCTCATTCCCACCGTTACAATTCCGGTGGCGCTGCTGGGGACCTTCGCCTTTGTGCGCCTGTTTGGCTTTTCCATCAACACTTTGACTCTGTTCGGCCTCACCCTGGCCACTGGCTTGGTGGTGGACGACACCATTGTGGTGGTGGAGAATATCTCCCGCTACATCCGCGACCGCGGCATGCGGCCTCTGCAGGGGGCCTCGGCGGGGATGAACGAGGTGTTGGGGGCGGTGATCGCCACGACGCTGGTGCTGCTGGGGCTATTTGTGCCTGTTGCTTTCTTTCCTGGCACCAGCGGTCGCATCTATCAGCAGTTTGCCGTCACCATTGCCGTGTCGGTTTCGCTGTCCACGTTTAATGCCATTACCTTGGCTCCGGCTTTGTCGGCGCTGCTAATTCGCCCCCGCTCAGAGCAGATGTTTTGGCTGCTGCGCTGGTTTGACCGCGCCGTGGAAGGGATCCGAGCGGCCTACTGCCGCCTGCTGGAGCTGGTGGTGAAGCTGCGGCTGTTGGTGGTGACGGGGTTTATTGCCTGTTTGGGCCTCACCTACTGGCTGTTCCAAATTGTGCCGACGGGGTTTGTGCCGGATGAGGATCAGGGCTTTTTCATCACCATTGTCCAGGGGCCGCCGGGGGTTTCCCTCAACTATACCGACAGGGTGATCCGGCAGGCCGCCGCTATTTTGGAGGGGATCCCTGAGATCGAAAATCGGGTGATCGTGGGGGGGTTCAGCTTTACCGGGCCCTCGCCGGGGAATGGGCTGATCTTTGCCACCCTCAAGCCCTGGGAAGAGCGGCGGCAACCGGAGCAATCGGCGCAAGCGATTGTCAACCGGCTATTTGGGCCTTTTTTGGGCGGGATCAGCCGCGCATTGGTGATCCCGATCCTGCCGCCGGCCATTCCCAATTTGGGGGTTGCGGGCGGGTTTACTTTCCAGCTTCAGGATCGGGGGGTGAACGATTTCAACCTCTTGGAGCAGACGGCCAACACCCTGTTTTTTGTGGGCAACTCGCCGCCCCCGCCGGGCCAACCCCCCTTGGGCTTGCGGATTAACCCGCCCACCTTCAACGCCAATTCGCCGCAGCTAGAAGTACAGGTGGATCGGGAGATGGCCCAGTTGTTGGGGATCCCTCTGTTGGATGTCTTCGGCACGCTGCAGACGCTGCTGGGGGGCACCTACGTCAATGATTTCGACCTGTTCAACCGCAACTACCGGGTCTATGTGCAGGCGGATCAAGCATTCCGAGGTAACCCGGAAAGCATCGGCCAGTTCTACGTGCGGGGTGGGCAGGGGCAGCTCTTGCCGTTGAGCACCCTGGTTCAGGTGGAGGAGACCACCAGCCCGGCCATCATCAACCACTTCAACCTCTTCCGCTCGGTGGAAATTCAGGGCAGCGCCCTGCCGGGCTTTAGCTCAGGGCAAGCGATTCGGGCTATGGAAACTCTAGCCGCCCAGTTGTTGCCGCAGGGGTTTGGCTTCGAGTGGTCGGGCCTGTCGCTGGAAGAAATCGAGTCGGGAGGACAGGCGCCGCTGATCTTTGCTTTGGGCTCGGTGTTCGTCTTCCTGGTGCTGGCGGCGCAATTTGAGAGCTATGTGGATCCCTTGATCATTTTGTTGGCGGTGCCGCTGGCGGTTCTTGGGGCTCTTTTGGCGCAACTGCTGCGGGGCTTGACCAACGACGTCTTCTGCCAAGTCGGGTTGGTGATGTTGATCGGGCTGGCCAGCAAAAACTCCATCTTGATTGTGGAGTTTGCCAACCAGTTGGTTGCCCAAGGGATCCCACTGCTCAAAGCTGCCACCCAAGCAGCCGAGACGCGCTTCCGCGCGATTCTGATGACCGCCCTGAGCACTATCCTGGGTATTTTCCCTCTGGCAGCGGCCACGGGCGCAGGGGCAGCCAGCCGTCAGTCGCTGGGCACGGCGGTGATCGGCGGCATGTTCGTCTCGACAATGCTCAGTTTGCTGGTGGTGCCGGTGCTCTATGTCGTGATCAAGGGGATCCAGGTGCGAATTTTGGGGGGATCCCCTTCACCTGTGGATCTGGCGCATTTGCCGCCGCCGGAGGATCCCAAAGAGGTGCTGCCTGGTGGCGAAGCGTTGGGTAGGTAGCCAGGGGAATCTGCTTGATGCTTGTCTTTTGGCGGAAAAGTTCCGTTGCCTTGCTTCCTAGCTCTCCCTTCGGGAGAGATTGGGGGTGGTCGCGGAAGCGGCGCAGGGCGTTTGGGCGGCACCGCGGAGCAGTTGAGAAGTGTCTTAGTCTAACTTGAAATGACTGTACACCTTGGTTCCGTACTGCAAAGGACTTCCAGCGCTTTTGCACAGGTTTGGGGAGGCTCTCGTTCATCGCTTTCTCATCCACCGCAGGCCCTGTCCTCGAGCAGTTCGGACTCGGCTTCGCTGGGCATTTTTTCCCAGAACTGAGCCAGGTGTTGCAGGCCCACAAAGCCCAACTGCCAGAGGATCAAGGCTAGAGGGCCGTGCTGCTGCCGCTGGATCTTCAGGGCCAGAGCCAGTTGTTTGGGCTTGAGGAGCTGTTGCTGCTCAGCAAACTGGCAGAACTGTCGATCCCATTGGCTAAGGGCTTGTAAATCCGGCAGGGTCGGTTCCATAGGTTTGGCCGGGCAGGAAAGGATTGAATGTCGAGGATCGGGATCCTCGTACTGATTCTGGGGATCTTCTTGCGGATCCCTTGCAACAGGTTTCTTCCAGGGTATGTGACCACCCAGGCCCTCCCAAGGCCGGTTAGGGCAGAGAGGACTGAGCTTTGTCTCAAAGCTGGCTTATAGATCCTGGCAGGACGGTCTATCCCCAGGGGTCGTCGTCGAAGGGACTATCTGACCAATAGCCACTCTGCTGGGATGGGGGGGGCTGTTGGGGGAGAGGAGGCGTGTAGGCAGGGGGTGGCGTTGGGATGGGGGTGGGTTTTTCCAGCTCCTCAAGTCGAGGCAGGTCGGCGGGCTTGGGCTCGACACCAAGGCTTCTCAGCTTGGCTTGCGTTTCTTGCACTTGCGCATTGAGCTCTTCCAGGTAGGCGCGGTAGTGGTTGGCAGCTTCCAGGTACTGCTTGGCTTTCTTTTCGTTTTCCCGGACGACCGCCTCCAGTTCTTTGGTGCGAACGGTGTAATCGGCCTCTTGATTGGTGAGGTTTTCGATGGCTTGGTTGAGTACAGCCCGCCGTCGCTCCAGTTGGGCTACAATTTCCGACAACTGTCGTTCTCGCTCGCTAAGGCTGCGTTCCCGGTTTTGAGTTTGTTCCAGTTGAAAGCTGGCCTGGCTGAGCTGCTCTCGCAAATACATCACCTGGGGCTCCGTCTCGTTGCGTTCCTGTTGCAACTCAAAGACCCGCGCTTCCAAGTGATCTTTTTCCTGCTGCAACACTTCCCGCTCGTTCAAAAGACGGGTGTAGAGCTGGTTGAGAAAGTCCACCTCCATCACCACCTGGCTGAGCTGAGTGGCGTATTCCCCAACCAAAGCCAACTCCCGAGCGAGGTTTTGGGTTTCACTGGTGGCTTGATCGGTGAAAAACTGGGGAAGTTGGGTGGTTTCTCTGAGGCGTTGGGTAAATTGCTTGAAGCGGAAAGAAAAGTTGCTCGCCATTGCCGGTGCGGTAGCCTCGAAGATCAGGGGAATGCCGATGGTTGGATTTCACAGGGCTTGGATTGCTTCCAATCTAACATTGAGCTACAGCTTTTGCGGAAGCTTGCCTTAGGTGGGATCAGGGGGAGTTTCAGGGGCCGGCATGGCAACTTCCCCAGAGGGATCCCGCTTCTCGGATTCCGGCTGGGGGTTTTCTGCCGCTCTGTTTTTAACCTTGTCTTTTTGGTCTTTCGAGGTGCCTTCTGAATCTTGGCCGGAGATGCGGCGCAGCAGCCGTTGCAGGAGTGGGCTGCGGCGATTGCCGAGGACGGAGAAGCGGCTTTCAATCTCCTCGACGGGGACGGGATCCATTTGGGCCAGCTCCGGCTCGCTGAGGAGGAGTACCCGTATCGTTGCAATGGGGATCTGCAAGAATAGGTTGGATCCCCAAAACCCAAAGGCAGCTATGGCTAGGCCTGCCAGACGGGTGCCGTTGCCAGGGGTGAGCGGGGCAAAGAGGGGGGCAAAGTCGTAGAGGCGCTCACCGACTTCCAGCATCAGGATTGCCGCCAACAGCGTCAAAATCTTATGTTCGGGGCTGAGGAAGGCGGCCAAGATGCGGCGCTGCTCGAGGGTGAGTTCTTCTGGGGGGACAGAAGCCACCCACACGCTAAAGATGTCAAACGGTTTGCGCCACTGCATAGCAAAGACCGGCCCAATGCCCACCACGGCCACCCAAGCCTGCTCCGCCCCCACCGGCAGGAGGGGATCCCCTGTGGCCAGCCCGATCAGGGTCAGCCCTACCCAGAAGGGGAGGATGAGGATCCCGGCGGCATGGATCCAGAGGAAAGGTTCCTGCCAATGGCTGCGCATGGGGAAGTTCCAAGAGGGACAGGGAAGAGCAGGGCTAGGGGCGAGATTTGTCCACCACTTCCAATTCTGTGAGGCGGAAGGTGACTAATTTGTCCCAGTTGCCGCCTTCAAAGAGGACAGCGGCATGGTCGTCGGTAACCCGCTGTACCTGTCCCTCGAAGCAGTAGTAGGTGTCGTTGGGGTTGATGACCCGCACGGCAACGCCGGGGTGGATCGGGGGAAGGGCTTCGAGGAGAGTTGGGGTTGGAGTCGTGTTCACGTTTCAGCTATCCTCTTTTTTGCAGAAACTCTGCCTTACTATTATGGGGGAAAGCCCCTCTCTTGCCGAGTCTCCCCTTGTTGACCTTCTTCCCACAGCGGTTCACCGAGGGTTGGGCAATGGCTGAGGTGTGGCTGCCAGCCCGCTAACACGAAAGGGGCCTGTACTGCAACTTCGACGGTCAATCCAGCTCCAGCTCAAGGCCCCAGACCATGGCTACCGGCGCACAGTCTTCCCAGTCCCAAATCTGGCATGTGTTGGTGATCGATGATGAGCAGGGACGGCGGGCTGTGGCCCTCAGCGCTGCCACCTATTCGATTGGCAGGGATCCCAGCAATGCGATTGTCATTCATTCGGCGGCAGTTTCTCGGCAACACGCGCTGCTGCTGCGGCTACCCCAAAAAGATGGCCAATATACCTACCGGCTGTTGGACGGCAATATCGAGGGCAAGCGTAGCACCAACGGCGTCTCGGTGAATGGGCAGAGATGTTTGAGCTGGGATCTCAAGGATGGGGATCAGATCCTGTTGGGGAATCAGGTGCGGATGCAGTACTGCATTCGTCGGTTGTCGGACGAAGATTTTCAGCGGTATCTCCAGTCTGTAAGCTTTCGCAGCGTGAAGGCGGAGGTGGTGGATCGGCGCTCCACAACCATGCAGCGGTTTGATCCGCCCTCGATGCAGGCAATTTTGCCCCAAGAGGAGACGATGGAGAGAATTGACGTGAAGCCTCAACGCCGCAATCCGCTGCGGCTGCTGTTGCAGACGCTCTGGGGGCGTTTGAGGGGAAAGCTGAGATAATTTAGCCCTCAGGAATGCCCACCCGTTCTGAGTCTGGGAGCGATGACGCGGTCTCGTCGGCGCCGCCTTTGCGCTCTTGCTCTGACGCTTCTGCCTGCAAGTCCAGGAGGGAGGGGGAGTTGGCTTCCCCAATCAACACTCCCCGTAGCCAGAGGGGAGCGACAAAGGTGGTGGCAATCACCATGACGATGATGCTGACATCGAGGGCATCGGAGAGAACCCCACTGGCGGCCCCCACACCGGCAAACACCAGGCCCACCTCACCCCGGGGAATCATGCCCACTCCGATGGCGTAGCGGTTGATGCCCGGCTTGCCAAAGGCCCCCAAGCCCGCTGCTAGCTTGCCCACAATGGCAACTCCGATCAAGAAGACGGCAATGATCAGCCCCTCTCGGTTGACGGGGAGGGTGGGGTTGAGTACGGCAAGGTTGGTTTTGGCCCCAACGCAGACGAAGAAGATGGGCACCAGTAGGTCGGAAATGGGCTTGATCTGTTCTTCCAGCTCTTGCCGTTTCTCGGTTTCGGCCAAGATCAGGCCAGCGGCAAAGGCGCCCAAAATCGCTTCTAGATGAATGATTTGCCCCACATAAGCCAGCAGAAAGGCCAGCACGAGGGCGGGCAGAAGGGGGTTACCTCGGGTCTTCAGGCTGTTGAGAAGGGCCACAAAGTAGGGGCTGAGAAGGCGCCCCAAAACAATGGAGCCGACCAAGAAGACGATGGCACTGAGGATGATGATGCCGATATCGGAAAGGTTGACTTCTCCGTTTTTGGCCAAGCCCGCCACCACGGCCAAGATGATGATGCCCAACACGTCATCCAAGACGGCGGCGCCGATGATCACTTGCCCTTCTGGGGAGGTGAGTTTTTGCAGCTCGGCCAAGACGCGGGCGGTGATGCCGATGCTGGTTGCTGTGAGGGCAGCGCCGGCAAATACGGCGGGGATAACGGGCACATGAAACAGGTAGAGCAAGCCCAGGGTTCCGGCCAGGAAGGGCACAGCAACGCCGATGATGGCTACGGCTGCGGCTTGAGGGCCGACCCGCAACAGCTCGGCCAGATCCGACTCGAGGCCGATTTCAAACAAAAGGACGATCACCCCAATCTCGGAGAGGATGTCGATGATCTGGCTTTGGGAGGAGAACACCTGTACCAGGGATCCCTCGTCGAGTCCGGCAGTGGCTTGCAGAAATTGCATCAGTGCTGAGGATTGAGCCAAGGCGTGCAGCTCTTGGCCGGAAACTTGTCCTTCCGGGAAGACCAACAACCCCAGCGCGGAGGCCCCTACCGCGACGCCCCCCAGCAATTCTCCCAGCACCGGCGGAAAGCCGAGGCGAACGGCGATTTCTCCGGCAATACGGCTGGCCAGATAGATGACCACCAGAGCCATCAGCACCGCCGCCAAGATCAGGGGTAAAAGATTGGCAGCCCCTTCCGGTTCAAGGGGGGCAGCGGCTTCAACAGCAAGCAACACTGAATCTAGGTTGTTCAACAGCAAGATCTCACCCTCAAATGATGAACAGCTTTTTGTCTCGGGCCGGCCCTGGTGGGAACGCTGCCGTTCCCATTCCTTTCGCCCTTCTGCTGGAAGACTGTTACAGAAGCTAACCTCCCTTGGGAACTGTTGGCAACGCCCAGGTAGGCACTCTTATACTCCAGATAATTGATACTTATCTGGAGTATTGTCTCCACAGACGTTCCCATGAGCAGGACGAAGCCCTTACCACTTCCTCTCCTGGAAAACCCCTCAGAACCGGCAATCCAGGACAAGCTGCTCCTCAGGAGGAAGCCTCGCCATGGCCCGGTGCAGGGTTGGATCCATCCAAATCGGACGATGGCCCAGACAGATCCAGAGGATTAAAGCGGTTCATGGCTGTCCTCAGTCCCTCTTGCAAGCAGCACTCCACGGCCTCTACCGCCGTATTCAACACCCGCTCCAGCACCTCTTGTTCTGCAGGCGCAAATCCCCCCAACACATGCCCGACCACATCTTGGCTGCCCCTGGGTTTGCCCACCCCCAAACGCAGCCGCGGAAACCCTTCGCTCCCCAAGTGCTGAATGATGGACTTCATGCCGTTGTGCCCACCGGCAGAACCGGATCCCCGCAGGCGCAGACGACCCAGCGGCAGATCCATATCGTCGTACACCACCAGCACAGAGGCGAGATCTAACTTGTACCAATCCAGCACCGCCCGCACCGATTGGCCGGAACAGTTCATATAAGTTTCCGGCTTGAGCAAGCGCCGCTTTCCTCCCAGGGCAAACCCTTCTCCGTAGCTACCTTGGAATCGCTTTTCCAAAACCAACGGGATCCCCCAGCGCTGCGCCAGCCGATCCACCACCATAAAGCCGCAATTGTGGCGAGTATTGGCGTATTGAGGGCCGGGATTGCCCAGGCCCACAACGAGCTGCAGGGAAATCTCATCGGTTCCCTTGGGCTTGACCTGGGTCACAACGTTTCTCGCCTCCTCGAGCTAAAGTAAGGCATCGCTGCTTTGAGTGGTGTTGGCGTGTTTTTGGGCTGCTGGTCGCCCCGAAGGTGTCAGATACCCAGCCGGACTGAGTCGGGACAGCGGTGAGGATCCCTGGGGGCAAATGGCTCGCCGCCCATGACTCTGCCATTGTTTATTGTCAACGCTCATTGTGAACGCTTCTGACCAACCCTGCTATGAGCCTGCCCACCCCCTTCGGTCTTCACCCCAGCACAACCGAATTCGATGCCTCGGATGCCCTGCGCCTCAGCCAGCGTCTGATTCAGGTGGGGATTGCCCTCTCCTCAGAAACGGATCTGCAGCGGCTGCTGGAGTTGATTGTTGCTCAAGCCCGAGAACTGACCCACTGTGATGGGGCCAGCCTCTTTGTCCGAGAGGGAGAAGAATTGCGGTTTTTCGTGGTCAACCGCCATGAGGAGCTGCGGGATCTGCGCTTGCCCCTCAGCCCTTCCAGCATTGTGGGCTACGTGGTGCTCACCGGGGAAAGCTTGAATTTGCCGGATGTCTACCGCCTGCCCGCCGACCGGCCCTATGCCTTTAACCCACAGGTGGATCGGCAGACCGGCTATCGCACCCGCTCCTTGCTCACTGTGCCCATGCGGGATCCCTCAGGCAAGATCCTCGGCGCCCTACAACTGTTGAACCGCCTAAAGCCGGATCACCCCACCCCCCTAGCTCCTGACCAAGTGGCCGAGTGGAGCCAACCTTTTTCTGAGCTGGAAGTCAGCGTGGCAGAAGCCCTAGCCTCCCAGGCGGCGGTTGCCTATCAAAACGTCCAATTGCGGGAAGAACTCAAATCTGCCCACTTCGAGACCATCTTCTGTCTGTCTGTGGCCGCAGAATACCGGGATCAAGATACCTCCTTTCACCTGAAGCGGATGAGCAACTACTCTCGCATCATCGCCAAGCACTTGGGCCTATCCAGCCATGAGCAAGAGCTGATCTTCTACGCCAGTCCCATGCACGATGTGGGCAAAATCGGGATCCCCGATGCCATCTTGCAAAAGCCGGGGCGCCTGACCCCAGAAGAACGGCAGATCATGAACCGTCACCCTGAGATTGGTTATGAGATCCTCAGCAAGTCC
Organism: Thermostichus sp. OS-CIW-32; assembly: GCF_054060415.1. NCBI lineage: Bacteria > Bacillati > Cyanobacteriota > Cyanophyceae > Thermostichales > Thermostichaceae > Thermostichus > Thermostichus sp. OS-CIW-32. The sequence goes on from NZ_JBSSDD010000004.1 coordinate 143,408, forward strand.
GACTCCGAGCTGATGAAAAAGAGCGCCATCATCGCTCTGACCCACCACGAGAAGTTCGACGGCAGTGGGTATCCGCGCGGCCTCAAAGGAGAAGGGATCCCTCTAGAGGGACGGATTGTGGCCTTGGCCGATGTCTTCGACGCCTTGGCCAGCCGTCGCCCCTACAAAGAAGCCTGGGCTTTGAATGAGGTCTTTCAGTTTGTAGAAGACAACAGCGGCAGCCATTTCGACCCGCAAGTGGTGGCCGCCTTTAACCGAGGACGCAGCGAAATTCTGGAAATCTACCACCGCTATCAAGAAACCCGCTAAATCCAGCTCCAGATCAATCAGGGATCCAAGATACCAACCCAGAACATTCAGCTCTAAAGGGATCCGTCCCAGCAAACCGCAAAGAAGGGATCCCAGGCCATCCTTCCCGCACAATTCTGCAAAATCCTATGGGCAAAAGATGGGATCCCAGGGCAAACTGAAGGTGGTCGATTTTCTGCAGGAATCACCCCATCAAAGGCCGATTTAGGGCCGACTTTTTGTGTTACTCTACACATTAGCATCCAACCCATCTGTACCCAACGTGTGCCGACGATCCCTGTGATGGCTACCCTGACAAATCCACCCACTCCTACCCTATCGATCAACACCAAGCTGCGCGATTTGGCCTTGGTGGAGTTTCAGGTGAGCGAGTCCACCCCTTGTGAGAACGTGGTGCGCCGCCTAGAAGATGACAGCAGCCTTTCAGGAGTCATCGTGCTGGACGAGCGGTCACAGGTGCGGGGAATGTTGACCCGCCGCGCCATTCTGGAGTGGATGCTTAGCAAGCCCTACGGCCTGGATGTGTTTTTGAAGCGGCCCATCAGCTCCATGGTAGAGTTCCATAGCCGGGATTTTCTCTTGCTCCCCGGCGACTGCGATGTCATCCAAGCAGCCGACCGAGCTTTCCAACGGCCCGAAGAGACCATCTATGACCCCGTGGTGGTTCAACTGGGATCCCAGGACTACCGCCTTCTCGATGTGCCGGTGTTGTTGGTGGCCCAGGCCCAGGTGCATCTGGCCACCCAGCGCAAGCTACAGGAGCAGCAGGAAGAGATGAAAAGGATCTTGGCAGAGCTGGAGCAGGAAAAAAACCGCAGCCTCCAGTATGCCCGGGATCTGGAGCGACAAAAAGCCGAGATCCTCAACCAAAACCTGGCCTTAGACATGGAACGTCGCCGGGCCCAACAGCGCTCCGAGGAGTTGGCTCGCCTCAACGCCCGCATCATCGAGATTAGCTCGATCCTCTCGGAGAAGGGCAAATCCACCTTTGCCGCCACCTTTGCTGGGGTAGAAGCGGTGCGCACCCTCTTCCAGGAAATTGCCGACAACAACCAGGAGCTATCCCGCGAACTCAAGGAGATCAACACCATCGTGGATTTGATCGTGGAGGTGGCAGGATACATTCGCCTGCTCTCCTTTAACGCGGCTGTAGAGGCCAACCGCAGCGGTGGTGCCGGTGGCTTTGGAGCCATTGCCCAGGAGATCCGCAAATTGGCGGGACGAACCACCGAGGCCAGCAACCGCATTCGCAGCTTGGCAGATCGCATCCAGCGACAAAGCCAATCCACCCTGCAATCGGCCCAAAGCAGTGCTGAGGTGGTGCAATCCCTTTACCAGCAGGCCCAGTCGGCCCAGTTGGCCCTGGAAGAGCTGCAAACCCTGTTGGAACAGGCCCAGATCTAGCCTCCCTTTTGGGTTTGAGATTCTTTTGGATCTGTCTGATCCCTAAGGTTGCCATGGTGGCTAGGGGTCAACTTTCCCCTCTCGAGTCTCATAAGTATAAAATTGCCCAGCCACGGCAAGGGTTTCAAAGTGGTAGGTGGGCAAGGAGATCCCCAGTGGGCCAAAGTTGAGCAACGACAAATCGGTGGTGTAGAGGCTGAAAAGGATAAAATTCTGCCGGCGGGTTTGGCGCATGAACAGAGCTTCTAGTTCGGGCTGGAGCTCTCGGACAAGGGCATGACATTCCTCAATCAAAGTGACCAAGAAAGACGGGATCTGAGCGCAGTATTCTCGCGTAGCGTAGGCGGCCAGTTGTTGCCCTGCATGGGTTCTGTACTCTTCTAAGGTGGGATTGGTGATGGCCAAAGCAGCCACTCCTCCCGCCAAAACCAGCCCGGAAAGCAAGGAAAAGACCTTCAGCATCGCAGCCTCCGAAACCGAATTCTTTATTCTGCTATAGGCTTGAGCCACCTCAACAGGGATCTTTCGGCAGAAGCCAAAGGACTCCGTCCTGCCTCTGGCGGGGTTGTTGCTATGGACAAGGGATCGCAATGCTGTTGCAATGGGAACGGCCAGGAACTGCCCCACAGAAGGGCTCCATCCCTTGATTGAGTTGCCGGCCCACAGGATAGGATGGGATCCGATGTGCAGATGGTTTGATGTTCTCTATGGAACTTGCCGATCTAAGACGCACCCTAGAATCGCTCACCTTGCGCCTGAGCAACGCTCAGGACTATCTTTGACCTGCCCCACTTGGAGCAACAGATTGCCATCCTAGAGCAAGAAGCCTCGCAGCCGCAGTTTTGGAATGATGTAGAGGCAGCCCGCCGCCACCTGCAAAAGCTCAACAGCCTCAAGGCCTCCTGGGATCAGGTGCACCGCTGGAAGGATCGCCTGGAAGATGCCGCCAGCGCCCTCGAGCTGCTCCAAGAAGAGCCCGATCCAGAACTCCTAGCCGAGACAGCGGGATCCCTGGCAGCGGTGGAGCGGGAGTTGGGCCAGTGGGAGCTACAGCAACTGCTCTCCGGCCCCTACGACAAAAACGGTGCCATCCTCACCATCACCGCCGGCGCAGGGGGAACCGATGCCCAGGACTGGGCGGAAATGCTCCTGAAAATGTACACCCGCTGGGCCGAAAACCAGGGCTACAAGGTCAGCCTCTCGGAATACTCCGAAGGTGCTGAAGCCGGCATCAAGTCCGCCACCCTGCTGATCGAAGGCCCCTACGCCTATGGTTATCTCTCTGCCGAGAAGGGTAACCACCGGATGGAGCGCATCAGCCCCTTCAACGCCAACGGCAAACGGCAAACCAGCTTTGCTGGCGTAGAGGTGATGCCGATTCTGGAAGAGGAAAGCGAGTATGAGCTGAAGATGGAAGATCTGGAGTTCGAGACCTCCCGCTCAGGTGGGGCAGGTGGCCAAAACGTGAACAAAGTGGAAACAGCGGTGCGGGTGATCCACAAGCCCACCGGCATTGCCGTGCGCTGCACCGAGGAGCGCTCCCAACTGCAAAACAAAGAGCGGGCCATCCAGATCTTGAAGGCCAAGCTGATCGAGATGGAAGAAGAAAAACGCAGACAAAAGCTGGCCGAGATTCGCGGCGAGATGGTGACTCAGGGCTTTGGGGGGCGTATTCGCACCTACACCTTCGATCCCTACAAGCTGATCAAAGATCACCGCACCAACGCCGAAACCTACAATGTCGAGGCCTTTATGAACGGCGAGCCGGAGGAGCTGATGCATTTTATCCAGGCCTATCTGCGGCAGGAATACGCCAAACAACAGGCCGCCGCAGTCTAGGGCCGGCTGTAGCGCTCCCACACCGCCTGCATGAGGGCAGCCCGCTCCTGGGCTGAGAGCTGGGTCAAGGTCAGGGGATCCCCTTCTGGAAAGACCCCCCCTACCCCCCACCCCACAGCTCTGGGGCAAGCCGTCTTCTCCTGCAGGGATCCCGCCCAAGCCAACCCGTGCCAGGCGCCGATGGGAGTCTCCAGCGCCGAAGAAAAGACCAGATCCAGGCCGGGATGGCAGCTGAGATACTCTCGCAGCGCAATGCAGGAGCCCACCAGAGACGGCTTCACCACCAGGATCCCTTTCCATCCTGACCGATGGATCGCTTGCAACTGCTCCAGGCAGGCCACCGATTCATCCAAAGCAACGGGGGTTTGGTACTGGCGGCTGAGCTCCACCAAATGGGCGTGCTGATCCGGCGGCAGAGGCTGCTCCAAAAACTCAATCTTGACCGGCGAGGCCTGGTTGAGCCGATCACAAACCATCAGCCACCGGTGGGCCTCCGCAAGCGTTAACCCCCCATTGGCATCCAAACGCAGATGGGATCCTGGTGGCAACCGCTCCAGCCATTGCTCCAGCTTCTCCAACTCCTGCTGCATGGGATCCCTCCCCACCTTGAGCTTGTACACCGACCGCGTGAGTGGGACGGAGTCCTTGTAGGAGTCCTTGTAAGATTCCGGCGGCAGGGTCTCCCCCAAAAGTTCACAGAAAGAGAGTAGAGAGAGATCCTTGTTCAACCAATCGGGATCCCGACAGGCCAGCCAAGCGCCTTCCAACCCAAACCGGCAGGCCGGCAGTGCTTCTGGGATCCCCAAAATATACGCCTCCGACAAAAGAGGGGGCAGCTGCCGACAAAACGCCAGAGCCTGCTCTAAGGTCTCGCTGCCAAACCAAGGGATGGGAGCAATTTCCCCATATCCTTGACAGCCTGTCTCCCGATCTGTAAGCCGGATCAGGATCCCTTCGCGCACGGACCACAGTCCGTGGTGGGTACGCAGGGGCCGCCGAAAGGGACGCCGATACAGGCAGAACGCAAAGCCTAGCACCTTTTTCTCCGCTTCCAAGGATCCTCAGAGTGAGGAGCTACAAGTAGAGCATCTCAAAGATTAGAGAAATGTTGCAAGCGAGATAGCGGGACTGATGTTCTTGCTGTAGCTGAAACTACAGAATTGAGTTGAAGACATAGCGTATCTTCCTGCCCTAAGAAGTGCTTCCTTACGTATGATTAAGGAAAAAAGCAGCAGATTCTGAATAGAGCATCACTTTTCCCAATAAACCTGTGCCACTGAGAAATCGCGGGTTCGGGTTTGGGTGGTAAATCCAGATTGAGTTGCCTGCACAGCTAAAACTTAGGAGTCGATGATGAGTACAGCCATTCCCGAAATCACCAAAAAGCTTTTGGAAGCCAAAGCTGAAAGGGGATTAACTTTTGCTGACTTGGAAGAGAAAATAGGCCGGGATGAGGTGTGGATTGCAGCGGTCTTCTATCGTCAGGCCAGTGCTTCCGCAGAAGAAGCAAACAAAATTGCCGAAATCTTAGGCTTGGACGCCGCTGTCGCTAAACAATTGACCGAATGCCCACTGAAAGGCTTAGGGCCAGTGGTGCCGACGGATCCCTTAATTTACCGCTTTTACGAGATTGTTCAAGTTTACGGCATGCCAATCAAAGCCGTGATTCATGAAAAGTTTGGCGATGGAATCATGAGCGCTATTGACTTCACCCTAGACATAGAAAAGGAAGAGGATCCTAAAGGAGATCGTGTTAAGGTGATTATGTCTGGTAAGTTCCTGCCCTATAAAAAGTGGTAGCAGTTAAAACATCGGCTCTGCTTCTGCCAAGGCCGCTTCCGGCCCCACCAGAGCGATGGCCGAGTTGGTCAGGTAGGTTTTCGCAGCTTGATGGAGCTGCTCTGGGGTGAGCTCCTTGACCCTTTGCAAATACTGCTGGTCGAACTCCATGCCCAAACCCAAAATCTCGTACCAGCCTGCCAGTTGAGCCACCTGGGCATTGGTTTGTTTGCTGAGGGCGTATTGGCCCAGAAGTTTGCGCTGCGCCATTTCCACCTCCGCCGGATCGAGGGGATTGGCCTGCAGACGGTGGATTTCTGCTTGTAGGCGCTCCAGGGCCACCTGAGTATTCTCTGCCGCAGTGCCCATGTAAACCCCAAAAGGGGCGGGATCCCGACGGGTGGCAAAAAAAGCCGAGACCTCATAGGCCAGGCCACAGCGCTCCCGCAGTTCCACGAACAGACGGCTGGACAGACCGCTCCCCAAGTAGGTGGCCAGCAACTTCAGGGCCGGATAATCCGCAGAAGCAGCAGGGGATCCGCGAAACCCAATCAAGATCGTCGTCTGCTGAGTGGGCTGGGGCAACCTCAGCAGTTGGGGATCCCTCAGAGGGGGCAGGGGAACATCCCGATCCTCTGGAGAGGGGCCGGGAACAACCCAGTCTCCCAAAGCCGCTTCCACCTGGGCAGCCATCTGCTCCGGCGGCTCTGGGCCGATCACCACCATCACCATTCCATTGGGACGACAGTAGGCCGCGTGATAGGCTACCAAATCCTCGCGGGTCAGGGATCCCACCGTTTCCAGCCGTCCCAACCCCGGCAGAGCGTAGGGATGATCCCCATAGAGGGCTTGTTGCACCTGCTCGAAAGCCAAGCTGAAGGGCCGTTCCTGCTGGGCGCGAATGGCTTGCAGCATCAACCCCTGCTCTCGCGCCACCTCCTCTTCAGGAAAACTGGGATCCCGCAGCGTCTCCGCAAGCAAATCCAGCAACTCCGGGAAATCGGCAGCCACACAGCGCAGGCTCACCTCGAAAGAGTCGGCAGAACTGTCCACCGATAGCGAGGCTCCCAGCGATTCCACCGCAGCAGCAATGGCCTGGGAGTTGCGCCGATGCGTGCCTTTGGTGAGGACAGCCGCCATCAAGTGGCTCACCCCCGCCTGTTGCGGCCGCTCTGCCCGGCTACCACCGCGGAAAAAACAGTGGGCAGCCAAGATCTCCACCGTTGGGTTCTGGCCCAGCAACAGCGTGATGCCATTGGCCAAAAGGACGCGCTGTAAACGGCCACGTTGGGTGGCAAGCAGAGCAGAGTTCATGCAGGCAAGGGATCCCGTCCAAAATCCGAAAGTCAAGAGTCCAGAGCGTCGAGGCAGCGCTCACCGACAGGCCAGTTGCAGCTCCGAGGCCATTGCTGGATCGAGGGCAGTCGGCTTGAGAACGGTGACCACATAGGCCTCCGGAGACAAGTACTGCTGGGCCAATTCCCGGATCTGAGCCGGGGTAAAAGATTGCAACAGCTCCAGGTACTCTTGAATGCGCTGCACCCCGCCCAGTGTCTCGTAGTAGCCATAGATGCCCGCCAATTGACTGGGGGACTCGGCGGAGAACAGGAACTCATGGGTGAGCATACGCCGGGTGCGATCCAACTCCGCTTGGCCAATGCCATCCTGCTGCAGCTTTTCGATCTCGTGCAGAATCGTCGCCTCCACCCGCGCCACATCCTCCGGCTCCAGTTGAGCCCCAATACAAAACAGTCCCCCCTCCTTCAACACCAGCGAAGAACAGCCAATGGCCCTCACCCAGCCCCGCTGTTCCCGCAGCAGATGCACCAGCCGCGAAGTACGGCCATCTCCCAGCAGAGAAGCCAACATCTCCAGGCCACAGGCTTGTTGCCAATCGTCAATGCCAACGGTAGGCCAGGCCAATTTCAGACGGGCTTGCTCCAAGCGGGCATGGTCGCTCTCCCGGCGCAGGATCCCTTGGGGACGAGGCTGGGGCGGAATGGGGGGGCTGACCGGTGCTGGCCCAGCAGCAGAGCTGCCAAACTGCTCCTCCACCAAGGCCAACGCCTGCTCAGGATCGATGCCACCCGTCACCACCACCGTCATGGATTCAGGGTGATACCAAGCGCGGTGGTAGGCGCGCATCAGTTCAGGGGTCAGTTGCATCAGGCTCTCCGGTGTGCCCAACACCGGTCGTCCATAGGGATGCTCCCCATAGGCGGTCTGCATCAAAAGCTGATAGGCCGTGTAATCAGGGTTGTCGGCGGCGCGGCGAATTTCCTCCAGAACCACCTGCCGCTCCCGCTCAAACTCCAGATCCGGGATCCCGGCCCGCAAAACCACCTCTGCCAAGTAGGGCAAGGTATCCGCTAGGTCAGCAGCAGCCACCGTAATGTAGTAATGGGTGTAGTCTTGGCCGGTGGCAGCATTGGTAACTCCGCCCCGTCCTTCCACGGCCCAATCCAGCTCACCAGGGGCCAGCCGCTCGCTGCCCTTAAACACCATGTGTTCCAAAAAATGGGATAGGCCCAGCCACTCCGGCGGCTCATGGCGTCCACCTGTCCGTACCCAGACGTCAACGGTTACAGAATCGGCAATTGGGATGGGATGAACGATAACGCCTAGCCCGTTGCTCAGTCGGTGGGTGTAGGCGGGCAAGAGACGAGGAAAGCGGTTCAAAATTCTTAATTGATGGAGAACAGTCTTAATTGTAGATGGAGAGGGTCTCCCGGAAATAGTATCTGAGACTACTTTTCTTGGTCTTCTCTCCCCGGCTTGCGGAGGCAAAACGCTCCGCCCCTTTTGGGGAACCTTTTGTGGAAGAGGAAGAACCTAGGCGCCTTGGGCCGCCCCCTGTCCACCCATCTCCCCAACTAAGGCTCTTGATGGAAATCCGGGGATCCCTGCCAAGCCAGACTGGGGGATCCCTCTCCGGCCAGATTGTCCTCCACCTGAAATCCAGGGGGCCATTCTTCGCTATCGCGCACCCGCTGCACCACCTCTTGGGGCAGCACGACCCCCAACTGCCGGGCAGCCATGGCCACCACATCCCCCCGGTCGATCAAGCCGGCAATGGCGCCGGTGGGCGTGAAAACCAAAATGCGGCGGGGTTCTGCCTGGCGCATCATCTGAATTACCTGGGGAATGGGGGTCTCTTCTCGTACCCCCTGCAGTTGCTCCATCGGCTTGAGAATAGCCTTGAGGGTGAGGCGATCCCACTGGCTGCGCTCGATGTCGTTGAGCAGTTCTGGCCTGACCAGCCCACGGTAGCGGCCATCTTCCTCAGCAAAATAAACGTCTGCCGGTTGAGTTGGGGCTTCCGGCCTGAGAGAAGAAGGCACCAGATAGCGATCCACAAACTCCCGCAGGCTCATGTTCGCGTCCAAAACCCGAAACTGGCGGGTCATCACATCTGCAGCTTTCAGGCGGGCCAGCACCTGCTGCAGTTGCGCGTACTGGCTGTAGCGGCGGGCGGTGTTCAAAATAAACAGGCCGATCAACCCCACCCAGAGGCCGTTGAGGCTCCCCCAAAATACCACCAGCAGACCTAGCCCCACCAAACCCCAGCCCACCCCCTGGCCGGCTCGGGCCGCCCACAGCATACCCTTTTGCCGATCCCCTGTCCAACCCCAGATGGCCGCCTTGAGCATTTGCCCCCCATCCAGAGGCAGGCCCGGCAGCAGGTTAAACAGGGCAATCGTCAGGTTGATGGCAGCCAAGCTGGTGAGGGTTGAGGCCAGCATCGACTCCGGCACAGCCCAAGCCCGGGCCACGCTGAAGAAAACAAACAGACCCAAGCTGAGGAGAGGGCCTGCCACCGCCACGCAAAAAGCCCCAAGGGGGCGGGGAACTTCCCGCTCAATCGCCGCCATACCCCCAAAAATAAATAGGGTTATCGAGTTAACCCGTACCCCATAGGCGCGGGCCACCAAGCTGTGGGCCAACTCATGGGCCAGCAGAGAAAGAAACAACCCCATCGCCGTCAACACCCCGTAGGAGAGCACCAGCAGGAGGGCCGCCGGGAACCAGGTGTAGTCGATGAAAAAGGGGATCCCCCACAAGCTACCGATGCGCAGGCGACTGGTCATGACGATACAACTCCTTACACAGCTCTCACTGGGGAGAAGGCCCAGGAAGGTGCCGTTGAAGACGACAAGCAGCCCCTTAACTTGGGATCCCTCTCCTCCACTGTAGCCCTTCTGCCGGGCCTTCCGTTCCCTTGCGGCTCCCCCGGCAGACAGCGGGCCTGCCCTATCCCTAGAGGCTCTTAAAGATCTTCTCAGAGCACAACACTACCTACAACACCGGATCCCTGAAGATTGTGATAACGTGGTTGGGCATTGGGTCGGCGGGGTTGCCAACCGGCGCTCAAGAGTCGGAACTACCGAGCTTTGCAGAAGAGGTGTGGCTATGGTGTGGACTTCGTCCCGCTCAGGCGAACAGAGCAAAGAAGTACAGGGACTTGATCCCGCTGAAACGACGGGATCCCTGCCTCTGGGCGAGTTTCCGGCCACAGCCCCGGCGGCCAGCCCGGTGTTCTACCGCACCTACAGCCGTCGCCGCCCGGATGGCAGCCGCGAGACCTGGGGCGATGTCTGCGAGCGCACCCTGGCCGACATCGCCCGGCTGGGGCGCTTCACCCCTCAGGAGCGGGAGCTCGTAGAGCGCATGCAGCGGCAGTTGAAGGCGTTGATCTCCGGTCGAGCCTTGTGGGTGATGGGCACCGACTGGATCCAGAAGCCGGAAAACTTCTCCGGTGCCTACAACTGCACCAGTTTGGCGGTGGTGGACTGGCGGGCCTTTGGCCTGATGATGGATCTGGCCATGATGGGCTGCGGCACGGGAGCGGTGCTGGAACCCCAGTTCATCCGCCAGTTGCCCCCCATTGTCAACCGCCTGCGGGTTCACGTGAAGGGATCCATCGGCACCACCCCTCCCGAAGAGCGGCAGGAGCACACCCGCATCCAACGGCAGGGATCCCAGGTGCACATCCAGGTGGGGGACAGCCGCCGCGGCTGGGTGGAGTCCTACCAAGCGCTGCTGGAGCTGGCGTCGGATCCCAGCTTTGGGGGCCAGGTGGAAGTGACAGTGGACTTGAGCGATGTCCGCCCGGCTGGGGAGCGGCTGAAAGGGTTTGGGGGCGTAGCCAACCCCATTAAGCTGCCCGGCTTGTACGAGCGCTGTGCCGCCATCCTCAACAGGGCGGTAGGTCGGCAACTGAACTCGGTGGAGTGCTGTTTGCTCATCGACGAGGCGGCGGTGGTGGTGGTGGCGGGAAACATTCGTCGTAGCGCTGGCATTCGTCAGTTTGCTGCCGACGACCAGCTGGGATCCACCGCCAAAGACAACCTCTGGCAGCAGGACGAAAACGGCAACTGGAGAATTGATCCCGAGCGAGATGCCCTGCGCATGGCCAACCACACGCGGGTGTTTCACCGCAAGCCGACGCGGGAAGAATGTATTGAGGCCGTGCGCAAGCAGTTTTACTCCGGTGAGGGCGCCATCCAGTGGGCCGGGGAAGCTGTAGCGCGGGCCAACGCCGACCTGCTCAACACCCCAGAGCTCAAGCGGGAGTTCCTCGACGTCTATGCCTCGCAGGGGCCAGAGGGAGCCGGACGCTGGATAGAAGAGCGGCAGGCAGCTACCGACTCTCCGTTCCTCCAACCCCCGGCATGGCATAGGGTACAACGGTACGGGCTGAACCCCTGCGTTACGGCCGACACCTGGATCCATACCGGCGACGGCCCGCGCCAGGTGAAAGACCTTATCGGCAAGCAGCACAGCACCTATGTCAACGGCGAGCTATTCAGCACCACGCCAGCCGGGTTCTTCTACTCTGGCACCAAGCCCGTGCTCAAGCTGTTGACCGAGGAGGGGTTTTCTCTGCGGCTGACAGGCAACCATCGGGTTCTCAAGGTCATCGCCCAGACCCCAAAGGCACAGTACACCGAATGGGTGCCGGCAGAAGACCTGCGCCCGGGCGACCGCATCCTGCTGCACAACCATCGCCATCTAACCCCGTGGGATGGTGAGGGAACCTGGGAGGAAGGCTGGCTCCTGGGGAATTGGTTGGGCAACGGCAGCCTTGCGACGACCCAGTGGAACGACACAGCTGTATTGCGCCACTGGCAGGATACCCAAGACGAGATGAACCCATATGCGGTTCAGCGGTTGCAAACTGCGGTGGGGTGCGAACCTCGCCGGCCAGAGACCTGGTATCACCCTGAGCTGAAGTGTCGGGTTATCCATTCCACCGGCTTGGCAAGACTGGCGGCCAAGTTCGGCATAGCTCTAGGACAGAAAGAAATGACTGCGGCAGTCGAGGCCACCAGCTGCGATTTCCACCGCGGCTTCTTGTGCGGCCTGTTTGATGCCGATGGCAGCGTGCAGGGGCTTAGCGTGCGGCTCTCCCAAAGCAACCTGGACACCCTCAAAGCCGTGCAGCGCATGCTTGCCCGCCTGGGGATTGTCTCGGCCATCCGTCCCGCTGGATATCACCTGCTGCCCGCCAGCCAGCGCCAGCCAGCCGCGCAGCACGAGCTGGTTATCGCTCACGAGCTGGTTATCACTAAGGACAACCTGCACCAGTTTCAAGCAGTAGTGGGCTTCCGCGAACCCCGCAAAGCCCAGAAGCTAGGCGAACTGCTGGGCAGCTATCAGCCCCGGCTTAACCGAGAGCGGTTTGCCGTCACGGTTGCAGCGCTGGAGCCTGACGGGGTGGAACCGGTCTATGACTGCACCGTGCCCGGCCCCAGCTGCTTTGATGCAAACGGGCTAGTCGTCCACAACTGCGGCGAGATCATCGGATTCGACTTCCACTGCAATCTGGCCGAGATCCACCTCAACCGGCTGGATCCCCAGAACTGGCAGGAGCAGGAAGACGCCTTCACGGCGGGAGCCCTCACGGTGGCAGCTCTGCTCCACCACCACTTTGTGGAACCTCGCTTCCAGCGCTCGCGGGAATGGGATCCCATTGTCGGCGTCTCGTTCACAGGCCTGTTCGACTTTTGCGTCAAAGCCTTTGGGGTTGAATGGCTGCGCTGGTGGCAGGAAGGGAGACCCGATACCCCCATCGGGAAGGAATTCAAGCAGCAGGAGCGGGAATACCTCAGCCGCTGGAAGGAGATCGTCCACCGCGTGGTCTGGGACTACTGCGACCGCCACAGCCTGCGCCGCCCCAACCGCTGCACCACGGTTCAGCCCGCCGGCACCAAGTCGCTGCTCACCAACGCCTCTCCCGGCTGGCACCCGCCCAAAGCCCAACGCTACATCCGCCGCATCACCTTTGCCAAAAATGACCCGGTGGCGCTGGCCTGTCTGGACTATGGCTACTCGGTGGTACCTGCTCAGGCGGACAAAGATGAAAACGGGAACTTGCTCAACGACCCCTTTGATCCCCGCTGTACCGAATGGCTGGTGGAACTGCCTGTGGAAGTAGAATGGGCCAACCTGCCCGGTGCTGGCCAGATCGAGATCGAGCAATTCTCGGCCCTGGCCCAGTTTGACTTCTATATGCAGGTTCAGAAGTACTACACCACCCACAACACCTCCGCCACCATCGAGCTGCGGGAGGACGAGGTGGAAGCTCTGGGATCCCGTATCTACGAAGCCATCCGCGACGACGAGGGCTACATCAGCGCAGCGCTGCTGGCCCGCTTCGATGCCCCCTTCCCCCGCCTGCCTTTTGAGAAAATCGACAAGCCCACCTACGAACGACTGGTGGCCGAGGTCAAAAAGAGACGGCGGACAGATAACTTCTTCGCGGCCCTGGCCCGCTACGACCGCAACTTTACCTTGGCAGCAGAGGGACCGGCAGGGTGTGACGCTCTGGGGTGTCTGTTGCCAGATTCGGCGCCTCAGAGCTAGTTCCCCAAAAGGGTTCCCCCTGCTGCCGACCAACCCCATCGGATGCAAAGGCGCGACCGAGCTCCCTCCTGTGATACCTTTGTAGGGACTCCTCACAACCCCAGGGATCCCTTCTGCCCTTGGAATCGGCCCCATGCAAGACGAAAAAGACACGCTTCGCCAACAGCTTCTCACCCTGCAAAGCGAGGCCCTCGCCCAAGTGGAACAAGCTGACGGTCTGGAGGCTCTGGAACAGATCCGCATCGACTACCTGGGCAAGAAAGGTAAGCTCTCCAAAATCTTGGGGGGAATGGGGAAGCTGCCCCCAGAAGAACGGCCTGCCATTGGCGCTTTGGCCAACACCTTTAAAGAGGCCCTCCAATCCAGTCTGGAGCAGCGCAAACAGGCCCTTGGTGAAGCTCAACTGCTGGCCCGCCTAGAAGCAGAGCGCCTGGATGTCACTATGCCCGGGCCCCGTCGGCCTCTGGGGCGGATCCATCCGCTGCAGGCCACCATCGACCGCATGCTCGATATCTTTGTGGGAATGGGCTACACCGTGGTGCATGGGCCTGAGCTCGAGACGGAGTACTACAACTTCGAGGCCCTCAACACCCCTGCCGACCATCCGGCGCGGGATATGCAGGATACCCTCTACCTGGCCAATGGCTACCTGATGCGTACCCAAACCTCCTCGGTGCAGGTGCGCTACATGGAGCAACACCAGCCGCCGCTGCGCATTGTGCATGCCGGTCGGGTGATGCGCCGCGATACCGTGGATGCCACCCACTCCGCTGTGTTTCACCAGATGGAAATTTTGGCGGTGGGTGAGAACCTCACCTTTTCCGACCTGAAGGGCACCCTCAACACTTTCATCACCCGCCTATTGGGCAAGCGAGAAACCCGCTTTCGGCCCAGCTATTTTCCCTTTACCGAGCCTTCTGCTGAGATGGACGTGCGCTTTGGCTCGAAATGGCTGGAAATCTTCGGCTGCGGCATGGTGGATCCCAATGTATTTCAAGCGGTGGGCTACGACCCGGAGCGCTACACCGGATTTGCGGCAGGGATCGGCATTGAGCGGATGGCCATGCTCCTCCACGGCATTCAGGATATCCGCCTGTTTTATACCAGCGACCTGCGCTTTCTGTCTCAGTTTTAGGTGGCTATTGGGGGACGAAACCCTCACCCTCAGCCGTGCCAGACCTTCGAAAAAACCTCTGTCAGGAAAAGGTTTGCTTGTAGATCAACTGCAATTGTTCTAGCTCATCTTGGCGGGCAGCACGGCGCAGCAGGCGCATTTGCTCTTCGATGAGCTGGCGAGCCTCATTACGGCTAATCGGATCGAAGACCAACTCCTCCATGGCAGCAGGATCCCCGCTGTTATCCGGCGGCCTGAAGTAAACCCGAAAAAAGAGCCTTTGGGCGTAGAGAGTGGTGAAGAGAGCCTGATTTTCGTCGACCTGACACAGGCTGTAGAGCAGACCAAATGTGGGGTGATTCAGATACAACTCATTCATGCCCAATAGCGTATCACTCTTGGGGGAGAGGAGAGACTTTTCTTCCCGGTCGGTGCCAGAGAAAGTTCTGGAAATGATGTGGCTATGGCTCTTGAGACCAAGGGCTTAAATCACAAGTTCCGCCCAGCTCGATTTTGGCTGTTGCGACTGGATTCAACATTAGCAAACTAACAAGATTTTGGGTCAGGCTGTTACCGCCGCTGCTGTTCCCGCACCTTCCTCTTCGTGTCATTCAATTCGTTTTCCACCTCTAGCTGACGAAATTGCTCTTCCAATTCATCCCAAGCCTCGGAAGGTTTTCCCCAAGGGCTGAAACCCAAGTCCGGGCTGTCAACGCCTTTGGCTTGTGCGGCTTTTACCTCCTGCAGCTTGGTCTTCACCTCTTGGCGGCGCTGGCGAATTTGCGGCAGCAGCGCTTCCATTTGTTGGATTTTCTCCTTTTGGGCCTTCATTTGACTCCATAGCTGGCTGCCCCTCTCCAACAGCTCAGCTTCCCGGCGTCGCGCTCCTTCGGCTAGATCGGGGCGATTGGCCCGCTGCGCCTTCTCAATGCGAAAGTGCCAGGTTTTGATCTCCTCAGCCAAGTTGAGAATGCTTTTTTGGAGAGCTTCCTCTTGGGCGCGGCTTTCCTGCAACAGCCGCAGGGTATCGGATTCCTGCTGGCGCAACTGCTCATCGAGGGCTTGCAGCTCGATCTCAGGGTGGGCCCTGAGAAATTCTTCCAGGCGGGTTTCCAAAAACCGGATGATATCTTCGATCAGTTTCATGGACGGATCCTCTTCCCAAGCCCTCAGTTGCGTTTAGAGTAGCCCAAGCTGGGCCATCCTAGATAGGGTTATCCCATGCCCGTTTAAGACATTCCCTTCGACCTTCACCCAAAGTGAGGCCAGGGATCCATCCAGCAGGCAAGTTCACTGCAACTGGGAACCGCCCAACTGCCCCCAGGCGGATCCCTGTCTTCCTCAATCCAGCAAACGGCCATCCCCAACCCGGATAATGCGCTGGGCGGCCTGGGCTACTTCAAGGTCATGGGTGACCACGACCAGGGTGATGCCCTGCCGGTGGAGCTCCGCAAAAAGGTTCAGCACTTCCTGGCCGGTATGGCTATCCAGAGCCCCAGTCGGCTCATCAGCCAGCAACAGTTGGGGTCGGTTGACAATGGCACGAGCAATCGCCACCCGCTGCTGCTGGCCGCCGGAGAGTTGGGCCGGACGCTGCTGCAGTTTGCTCCCCAAGCCCACTTGTTCTAGGGCTTGCTTGGCCCGCCGGCGTTGCTCCGGCTCCGGGATCCCAGCATAGGCCAAGGGCAGCATGACGTTCTCCAGCGCTGTCAGGACGGGCAGGAGATGGAACTGCTGGAAGACAAAGCCGATTTTTTGGTTGCGAATGTGGGCCAAATCGCGATCGGTCAGGGTGGAAACTTCCACCCCATCCAGCCAGTAGCGCCCTGAGCTGGGCCGATCCAAACAGCCGATGAGGTTCATCAGGGTGGATTTGCCGGATCCAGAGGGCCCCATAATGGCGCAATACTCTCCCGGCTGGATCGCCAAGTCGATATCGTAGAGGGCCTGAAAACTGCCCTCCGGCAGTGGATAGACTTTGTTCACCCCAACCATCTGCACTACGGGCGGGCTGGCCGCAGCCAAGGCCTCGGCTGGGCGCTCCAGGGATCCGACCGGCCCACGGCGATGATTTGCCCAGGAATCTTGCTCAAGCATGGTTGGCACCGCGACTTGCCCCATTCTAGCCTTTGGGCTTCCCTGGCTTGACGGCTAACCGGAAGAGCGGATCTCCTGCGGCTGATGGTAGGGGCAGCTCCCCTGGGGATCCACCCTGAGGCGGTAGAGGGGAGAGCGTTCCTGATCGCAGCGAAAGGCTTGGGCTTGGGAAGTCAAGATCTGGCGGGCAAAGCGACAATTTTGGCACTTTTTGCCACCGTGATGACTGGATACAGAAGGCTGTTTTGGACGCGGCACGATCCCTGCTGGAGAAGGGGCAGCCTCTGCCGGGCGGATCAGCTCCCGTGGAGAAAGGCCGCGCAGCACCAGTTCGGATCCCTGCCAGCGGGCTTCCACCAGGCCGGTATCGGCCCAGGCCAGCCAACGGGGATCCTGGGTAATCTGGGGCGGCAGACGCACCTGTACCCCCGCCAAAGCCCGCGGCGAGCCCTGCTCCTGCCAAACTTCTTCCACCTCCCCCTCATAGCGCAAAGGGGGATCCCTGATCTCGGCGGGGGAACCGGCCTTCAGCTCCGCGAGCCTAACTGGGGTTTGTAGGTGCCCATCGGGCAACTCCAGCCAATGCCCAGGCTGAGGGCAGTGGACATGGTAGCGATTGCACAGCTCCGGCAGATCCGCCAGATCCTGAGCCTGCTTGGGGTCGGCGTGAACCAAGACCAAATGCTGGGGGCGAAAGGTGTGGATGATCTGGGTGAGATGCCCGACATCGTTGTGGCTGTGCCAGGTTATCCATTCAACGGCAATGCGGGAGCGCAGCGGCGCCGGCCAACGCTCAAACGGGGTAGCCAGTTCCACCTCTGGCAGCCGCACCAGCAGACAGGAGCGCTGCGGTTGGGCCAACAACCTCGACCAAATTGGATCCCAAGCCTCAGGCCCGGCATCGGCGTCGCACAGCAGCAAGCCTTGGGGCAGAGGATCCGCTTCGGTAAGGGGCTGAACCCGCGGCTGCAGGCGGTCTTCCCAGAACAAGGGCTGGTAGGTGGCGAAATTGCGCACCGGCTCCGGCAGGTAGGTGAGCAAGCGCTCGTAGAGATTGCAGCCTGCCGCCAGCCCCGGCGCCACCCATATCTTGAGCTCTTGGGGGGCTTGGGTAAAGCGGTGGTGGGCTTTGAGGAGAAAGATCAGCTCCTGCCCCAACCCCAACACTGGCAGGGGAAACAGCACCGTTTGCCCCGCTTCCAAGGCGCTGAGCAACCGCTCCACCAGGCGATTTTCCAGGTGACGACGGGGTGGATGGCGGGTGGATCCCAGCGAAGCCTCGATGAGCAACACGTCCGGCTGCCAGTGGCGCAAAGCAATGAGATCCAAGCCGGGGGCAAAGCGAGTTGAGGCCAGGGAACAGTCGCCCGTGTACACGCAGGCTTGGGCCGGAGTGGTTTGGGTATTTTGCAGCAGGGTTGCCGCCGCTCCCGGCAGATGCCCAGCCGCAAAGAAAGTGAGCATCAGATGGGGCAAAATCTCTCGCGCCCGGCCCAAAGGCAGCGCCCGAAAGGGGGGAAAGCGAATGTCCCGGTCGTAGCCTGGCCAAACGCCACACTCCCACAGACCAGCGGCCAAATGAGCAGTCACCGGCGTGGCGTAGAGAGGTACCTGAGGGTAACGACGATGAAAAGCAGGTAGCCCTTGCACATGGTCAAAGTGAGCATGGCTGCAGATTACCGCATCCGGGATCCCTGGCAGAGCCTTAAAGAGGGCAGGAGCGGGCAACCCGCAATCGAGAAGCAAACGGTGGGATCCGATCTCCACCCAATAGGCACAGCCCTGTTGACGGGGATCCGTACCCAGGGGAAGCAGTCGAAGGGGGGGTCTCTCTGACTCCACAGGTGTGTCGTTCTGAACCTAGAAGACCGCGTTCAATCCTGCAAACAGGAGGGGCGACTTGGCCAGGGATCCCCCCTCTCCACCGGTACACCTCCCCGGAGAGTTGGAGACAACCTGTGCCGATCCACTTATCCTACACTTCTCACAGCATAGCGTTTGCCCACCATCTGCCGCGGCAGCCTGCCATTTCATCCATGCAGCAGCTGAATGGATGTGGGGATTTGGTTTTGCGATGAACTTGTCTTGGCTTGGCAGCCTATGGGTCGGCGCTCTCTTCTGTCGCCGCAGCGGCGCTGCTGCTGGGAAAAGCAAAGCCGGCAAAATCGTGATCGTCGGGGCGCACCGTCAGGATCATCAGGTTGTAGAAGGCCCAGACCAAGCCAAACAGCAGCTCAGGCCAAGAGGGATCCCAACTGCCGGCAAAACGCAGGGATCCCACCCCCATAGCCAGAAAAGTCAGCACAATAGCCAGAGCCTGAGGTCCTAAGGAGAGCTGGGAAGGCTGCTCGGGATAGGGGGGCACTCCCTGCAGACTTTGCACCAGCGCCTGGATGGACTGAAAAAACTGGCTGCCCGTCTGCCGTTCCGACTGCCAAGCTGCCCCCCACAGATGGGGGGGAAAGGCCAAGAGCCAACTGATGCGCCCCAGGAGAGCATAAGGCAAAAACCACGCGAAGAAGACCCGGTCAAAGGCCGGCACCGGCATCCACCCCGTGCAGAGAAAGACCATCGGCACCGCCAAGTAGACCAGCTCCGCCATCCCACCGGCAGCCCAGAGGGCCAGCCACAGGTATTGAAAGCGCTGCTGCTGCGTGGTCGGCTTGCCCCAGAAGGGATTTTCCCTCAAGGCCGAAAACAAAGCCAGCAAAGCAACGCGGCGGTTGCGCAAGGGCAACAAAACACCCGTAACCTGGGTTTGGCGAACCAATTGAGACTGCCAGCCGCGGCAGTGCATCTGACACCCCAACTGCACAGGGCGACGAATGTCGATCCGCGGGATCCCTTCCAAAGCCTTGCGCCGGATGAGACAGCCAGAACCCAACAGGGGTGCCGCCTGATACCCTTCGGATCCCACCGCCAAAAGCTGTTGCAGTGGGTGAACGGCTCTGGGCTGGCCTAGGGTGCGCAGCATCGCCTGCACAAACCCGATACGATTGGCGATGGGAGCCCGCTCCGGCGAGTCGTAAAAGTGGGGCAAGGTCTGCCACAGGAAGTCCCGCTCGAGAAAATGGCCCGGCTGCACCAGGAGCAGATACTCCCCTTGGATGTGAGGGGATCCCATCGCGTAAGCCAGGGGGTCGGCTGTGGGGCTAGGGCAGGCCCAGTATTCGCAGGGAATGGCCCGGGCCGCCTTGGCCATCTCCTCATCCTCTACCCGATCCACAATGTGGACAAACAACCGCTCCCACGGGTAGTCGAGGTGCAGAGCCGAGAGCACCGTCTGCCGGGTTGCCTCTACGGAATCCCACTGGCGCAGCACCAGTACATCCACCCGCGGCAATTGGAAAAACGACCGCCGCAGGACCTCTGGGGATGGGATCGTCTCTCTCGGCACCTGGGGATAGCGGCTGAGGGTAAAGCCCACCGCCGCCAGCCAAACATACAGCTCTGCCCCCCAAAACAAAAGGGATCCCAAATCCATCAGCCCGGCTGTCAGTCGCCAGTAGAGGTACATCACCCCGGCAATGAGGTGAAGCAACCCTGCCCAGCGAAACAGATACACTCGCATCAGCTTTCTGCCTTCCACGCTTTTGCCATTTTCGCCCTCGAAGGGGCAGGGATCTCTAGCTCCTCTCCTCTTCCGGCTGGCCCCAATCCTCAAGAACGAAAAAAGTTCAGGAATCAGCAACAGCAAAACCCTGTCTGCTCTGGAGCAGACAGTTTTCAGCCCGGCAAGCAGCTTGGTCGACAGAAGCGAGAATCTTCTCTTGCGGAAGAAACTCTCCCAGGCAGTTTCAAAGCTGGGCCTTTCCCTACTGGGCAGCCACCTCAGCTGGGTAGACACTCACCTTTTGCCGCCACTTGCCATAGCGCTCAAAAGTCACAATGCCGGTGACCACAGAATACAAGGTGTCGTCGCCGCCGATGCGCACGTTCACCCCTGGGTGAAACTTGGTGCCCCGCTGCCTGACCAGAATGTGGCCGGGATGCACCAGCTCGCCCCCATAGCGCTTCACCCCCAGCCGCTTGGCATTGGAATCTCGACCGTTGCGAGTGCTGCCCGTTCCCTTCTTATGAGCCATAACGCCTCCTATGCAACTGCGTGATCAACAGAAACGAGATAAAAAAATCGGGATTCAGGACACCTGAGTTCAGAGTTTATTCCTCATCCGCAGGGATCCCTGTCGCCGCTGCCGAAGGGGCTGCCTCTGGGTTAGACTCTGGAGCCGCTTCCGTACGGGATGGTGCCGTGGCTAGGGGCACCCCATTGAGTTCAATAGACTCGATCAGCAGACGGGTCAGCGGTTGCCGATGACCCCTCTTTTTGCGGGTCTTTTTCTTTGGCCTCATCTTGTAGATGATGATTTTATCGCCGCGCCGATGCTGTAAAACCCGTGCCCTGACAACCGCCTCTGAAACGTAGGGATGCCCCAACGTGATTTGACCCTCGTGGTTGATCAACAGCACACGAGACAAATCGAAGGGGCTGTTCTCCTCCACTTCCGCCAGGCGATTGACCTCGTAAAAACGCCCCGGCTCCACCCAAAGCTGCTTACCGCCGGTTTCCACAATTGCGTAAGTCATCTTTCTCCCTGCCGTACAGGTGCCCTGCGGGGGTCTTGAAACCTGATCCGAGCATTGACAGCGATCTTAGATCGTAGCCGAAAAAGCCGCCGTCCGTCAGCTGGGTTTGGTCGAGGACTGGCTTGCAACAGTTCCGGTCGAGCAGTGGGACGGACTCCCCAAGCACCTCATGCTGTTGCCCCCCAGCCCCTTTCCCAGAGGAAGAGGGGAGTTGGGAAGCAGTTGGGAAGCAAATGTGCAGCATCTGAGGCGACCGCAGGCCAGAGGTTGCAGAGTCATTCTTTGCTATTCGGTCAGCTTCTCCCAAGCAGCCTGAAGGGCAGCCTGCATGCGCTGAGCGGCGCGGCTGAGGCGATGTTGCCAGGTTTCCCACTTGTGTTGCAGAAACTCTGCCGCCTCGTCCAGTAGGGAGAGATCGAACTTGCCCCCTTTGGCCAGCTCGTCCCGCACCTGCTTCACCTTAACGCGCACCACCTCGGGCGGATCCTGGGGGCCAACCAACGCCTTGAGGCGATCCCCCATGCGCTGGATAAGCTGTTTCACCTGCCGAGATTTTTCGCTCCAAAAGTTCTTCAAGCCTTCTGCTTCCGATTTCAGCCGTTGCGGAGCATCCTCCTTGACCACCACCGCGTCCACATCAATGGCTTCCACATCCTCAGGCAGGAGAACAGCCCGCCCCCCCCAAGGCTCGGCAATGCTACCACCCAGAACGTAAGCGGCAATCGCTCCAGTCTCCCAGTCGAAGAGAAAATCCTCAATCCAGCCGACCTCTCGATTCCCAATGCGCACTGTGCGGCGGTAAAGAGAGCTGATGGGGGTTAGGGGGGTAGCAAAAACGGTAGAGTAGGTCAGCAGCGCGTCTGGCCCGATGAGAGAAATCTGCTCCAGGGGGGTGTACCCCTGCTGGCTGGTGAAGTAGCATACCCGCCCTGTTGGGTCAACCCAGATTTCTTCTACGGTACCCAATGCGGTAGCAGTGCTGCCATCGAGGGCCAGCAGGCCCACCACTTGGCTACGTCGGACGATTTGTTCCATACAGAAGTTCTCCTGAAGTTGACAAGCAGCGGGGTTCAAGGGGGCTAAAGCCTTGGGCTGCTTAGCCTCCACGGTAGTAGTGTAGCTGCGCCCTGAGGCGGGCAATTTCCTGGGCCATGTCCAAAACCATGGCCGCCCCGACCCAGTTAAGGCCCAAGTCGCGATGCAGGCGGGTCATCTGGATTAAGCGCCGCAGTTGCTGGGGGTTGAGGTAGCAGCTTTCGGCTTCCACCAGGCCTTGCCCGAGCAACCACTCCAGCAGGTGAGGAGGGATCCCCAGCAGTTCCGTGGCCTGCTCAAAGGTATAGAGCCGTTCTTCCACCCGCACAATGGCCAAACTCATAGACTCACCTCCTGCAAGTGGGCGCGGGGATCCCAGCTACGGCTTTGGCGCAGCTTTTCGTAGAGATCCCGCTCGGTCTGGGAAAGGGATTTGGGTGCCACCACCTTCAGCCGCACCAGCAGGTCGCTCCGCTGGCCTTGGGGATCCCGCCAGCCTTGGCCCCGCAGCCGCAGGGTTTGGCCGCTGTCTACCCCGGCAGGGATCCTCAGTTGCACGCGACCCGTAGGGGTGGGAACTTCCGCCGTCCCTCCCAAAGCCGCCTCGTCAGGAGTAATGGGCAGCTCGCAGAGCAGGTTGTCTCCGTCAAAGCGGAAGAAGGGATGGGGGGGCAGCTCCAAAGTGAGGTAGAGATCCCCTCTTGGCCCGCCAAAGGGGCTGACCTGGCCTTTGCCCTTGACGCGGATGCGACTGCCCGGCTTAGCGCCGGGGGGAATGCGGATAGTTAGCGTTTCTCCATCTAGGTTCAGCCGTTTCTGGGTGCCGTGGAAAGCTTCTGCCCAGCTGAGACCCAGAGTGCCCTCCACATCCTGGCCCGGCAAATCCACCGAAACAAACGGCCCAAAGCCGCCGGCGAAGCCCTGGAACCCGCTGCGGCGGGAGCCCATACGGCCCAGCAGCTCGTTGATAAACTCCTCGAAGCTGGCGTATTGGGCGAAGCCCTCCATGCCCGGCATTCCAGCCGCAGAGCCGGCACCCACCCGCTGCCAGTACTGCCCAAACTGGTCGTAGCGCCGCCGCTTTTCCGGATCTGAGAGCACCTCGTAGGCTTCGTTGATCTCCTTAAAGCGTTCCTCTGCCGCCTTGTTGCCGGGGTTCACGTCGGGGTGATACTGGCGGGCCAACTTGCGATAGACGCGCTTGATTTCCTCGGCAGAGGCATCTCTGCTGACGCCCAGGATCTTGTAATAATCCTTGAAGTCACTCGCAGCCATAGACTCACCCCTGCAAGGTTAGGTTAGAGTTTTTCGGGCTATTCTCAGGATATAAGGTTGCAGCTAAAAAATTGGAGCAGACCCAGAACACGTACAGGCAGAGCGGCGAGATGGCGCTTTACTGTGCTCTCGCTACTTCGGAAACTTTCTGGGCTAGGGCTTGCGTTTGGAGAAGATCCCTTTCTCATCTCGTGTGAAAATTTGCTTGACCTTTTCCCAAGCTTTGAGGAGTGCATGGGTGGAGTTATTGCTCTCTTGTTTGGCTTGGTTGTAGGCTTCCACAAAGGTTTGCTGCGCTTCTTCCGAGAGGTCAGCGCGGATTTCCGGCGAGATGCTCTCTGGGGTTAAGTCTCCCTCTGGCTCACCGGGCAAGTTCAAGTCGGCAATGGAAACTTCCTCTCCGCCAGCACTCTGCAGCAGCAAGTAAATTTCGCCCGACTTCTCTTCCGGTACTTGCACCACCAACAAGAACTCGCCCGCCTGTACCCGGGTTTGGTAGATGGCGGCTTTCTCCTGCGGCATACCCAAGGCAATCAGGGCGGATCCCAGGCCCGCTCCCAGTGCTCCGTACAAAGCGCCGCCCGTTGCCCCCAACAAAGCGGCTCCCAGAGGCCCAGCGGCCACCACTGCCCCCAAAAAGGGAATGAACAGCACCCCCACGCCAGTGAGCAGCCCCAGCAGGGATCCGAACAGGGATCCATAGATGGCTCCATTGGTCAGACCGTCCAGAACCACCTCTTTGCGGGTGATAAACCCGGTAATTTTGGCTTCGGTTTGAAAGTTGCGGCCAATAATGGAGATGCAATCGTTGGGAATGCCACGGTTCAAAAGCCGCTGGATACACTCTTGCAGCTTGCCCTCTTCTTTGAAGGCGGCGGAAACACACTTTTTGGGAGCTTGGGCAAAAGCGCTCATACGCAATCTCCTGCTGAGTTTTACAGTGCCAAGGCAGGTTTTTTAACCTTTTCCCTGCTACTACTCTCGTCTTACTACTCTCGTCTATTGTCTCCCCTCATCAACAAAGGATCCAGTCGAAGAATCGCGAACCCCCTGGAGAAATCTCCGTACTGAGGATGCCAACTCTACCCTTACCCCCAGCCTCCTTCCAGGAGAGGGGAGTTGGGATTCAACGCACGCTACTTGTTGTTGAACGACTGTGGTGTTTGGAAGAGCTACAGCAAGCGGATCCCGGCCATCAAGCCCTGGCAGACCCCCGTCAGGAAGTCTTGATCTAGGGTTTCGAGGGTGTCGCTTGGCTTGTGGTAGTGAGGGTTGCGCAAGAAAGCGGTGTCGGTAACCATAACGGCAGGGTAACCCGCATCCCAAAAGGGGGAGTGATCGCTCAGGCGAGTGGCAGGTAGGATTAGGCCCCGCTGCCCGGCCAACAACCAACAGCAAGGGATCCCCACTTTTTGAAAATCACGCTGCAGCTTGAGCAGATCCCCCCAGGTGGGCCAGTTGCCGATGAGACCGATGTAATCTCCCCGGTTGGGGTAGAGCTTCTCAAGGCCGGCGGGATAGTCCTGGGATCCGGGGGTGGGATCCCGGTAGCCCAGCATTTCCAAAGACAGCATCAGCCGTAGGGATTGCCTCTGACGTTGAAGAAACTGGGCGTAAGCCCCACTGCCCACCATCCCCCGCTCCTCCAGGTCAAAAGCCACCAGCCACAGGGGGGAAGGGGCAGGGTTGGCGGCAAAATGGCGGGCCAATTCCAGCAACACCGCTATGCCGCTGGCGTTGTCGTCTGCTCCAGGGGTTGCCGGGGCAGCGTCAAAGTGGGCTCCGATGAGGATGGGTTGGCGGCCAGAACGGGATCCCGGCAATTTCAAGATCCAGTTGCGGTGCAGGCGGCCAACGGCCTCAAAGGGGAAGGACTCCAGGGATCCCCACTTAGAAAGCTGCTCTTGGATGTAGCGCTCCACCTGCTGATGGCCCAAGGGCGACCAGTCGGGATCCCGGGGCTGGGCCACTTGCTGCAGATGAGCCTCTAGGCGCTGCCGCAGGTCTTGGAGATCTGACGCCATCATGAGCTTCCCACTCCAGACCGGGCAACTTGAGCATGGATCTGTCGGGCCAACTCCAGGGTGAAGTAGCGGTGGGATCCCACCGTTCCCGCCAACACCCGAAACGGATCCTCAGGCTCCCCCAGGTGATCCAGCACCAGAGCCGCCCCGGAAAAATCCTGATCCCGGGTATAGTCGTTTACCGTCACCACAGTGGGGACCCCCGCTTGTTGGGCAGAGCGCAGCCCATTCTCCGAGTCTTCAAAGGCCAGGCAGGCCTGGGGGGGCAGCCCCATCTGTTCCAGGGTGTAGAAGTAGATGTCGGGGGCGGGCTTTTTGGCGGGGACAATATCGCCGGCAGCGATCACTTCAAACCAGCTTAGGCTCTCCGGCAGTGTGTGCTCCAAAAGGGCTGTTACATTTTCCGGCGTGGTGGTGGTGGCAATGGCCAAGCGGATCCCAGCAGCTCTGGCCTCCTGCAGGAGGCGCTTCACCCCTGGGCGGAGTGGGATCCCCCCTTGGGCCAATAGGGCAGTGTAGTGGCGGGTTTTGGCCTGGTGCAGCCGGGCAATGAGGGCATTTAAATCTTCACCAGGGGGTAGCGGCGGCTGGCAGGTTGCAACGAAATGGCGAATGCGCTCTTTGCCCCCCGTAATGGCCAGGAGTTGGCCGTAGAGCTCCACCGACCAGTGCCAGTCCAGCCCTGCCTCGGCAAAGGCAGCGTTAAAGGCCACGCGATGACCATCCCGCTCCGTGTCCGCCAGCGTGCCGTCCACATCGAAAATCAAAGCTTGCAGTTCCATGCGTACCCCCGCTCCCCCCCAGCTACAAGCGACCCTATGCTACCCCATGGTTTGGGTGCTCTCAGCCTGGTTTCTGGGAAGGCCGACAAGATGAGAGAATGAAGCACCGGTTATCCAATCTCGCCATGAGCTTCGATTTTGACTTGATCATCATCGGTGCCGGCGTCGGCGGTCACGGCGCTGCTTTGCATGCTGTCGAATCCGGCCTGAAAACCGCCATCGTCGAAGGTGCAGAAATGGGCGGCACCTGCATCAACCGCGGCTGCATCCCCTCCAAGGCTCTGCTGGCCGCCTCAGGACGCCTGCGGGAACTGCAACATAGCTCTGGGCTGGGCATCCAAGTGGGATCCCTTCAGGTGAACCGAGAGGCTATTGCCAATCATGCTGCCCAAGTGGTGGAGAAGATCCGCGCCGACATGACTCGCTCGCTGGAGAAGCTGGGGGTAACAATCCTGAGAGGGCGAGGCAAGTTGGTGGCACCCCAGCAGGTGGAAGTCCAGGAAGAGAAGGGATCCCACACCTACACGGCACAGGATGTCATTCTCGCGACGGGCTCCCGCCCCTTTGTGCCCCCCGGCATCGAGGTGGATGGGCGGACGGTGTTTACCAGCGACGAGGCGGTGCGGCTGGAGTGGATCCCGGAGCGGCTGGCCATTATCGGCAGCGGCTACATTGGCCAGGAGTTTGCCGACATCTACACCGCCCTGGGATCCCAGGTCATCCTCATCGAAGCCCTGGAGACCCTGATGCCGGCCTTTGACCCCGATATTGCCCGCCTGGCCCAGCGAGTGCTGATCAAGCCCCGCTCCATTCAAACCTTTGTGGGCGTGCTGGCTCGGCAGGTGATCCCCGGCCAGCCGGTGACCATTCACCTCTCCAACGGCGAGACGCTGCAGGTGGATGGCTGCTTGGTGGCTGCCGGTCGGATCCCGGTCTCAGAGGGGCTGGGCTTGGCCGAGTTGGGCATCGACACCGGCAAACGGGGGTTTATTCCTGTCGATAGCCGCATGGCCACCGATTTGCCTCACCTCTGGGCTATTGGGGATGTGACCGGCAAAATGATGTTGGCCCACGCAGCGGCAGCCCAGGGGAGAGTGGCCGTGGAAAACATCTGTGGCCGTACCGCCTATATGGACTACCTGAGCATTCCGGCAGCGGTGTTCACTCACCCGGAAATGGGTTTTGTAGGGCTGACCGAGCCTCAGGCCAAGGAAGAAGGCTACAGCGTAGGCACAGTGCGAACCTACTTTGGCGGCAACTCCAAGGCTATTGCTTCGGGAGAGACGGAGGGCATGGTCAAGCTGGTCTTCGACAAGAGTACCGGCCTATTGCTGGGATCCCATATCTTCGGGCCCCATGCGGCGGATTTGATTCACGAGGCAGCTCAGGCCATTGCTCGCCGGGCCACGGTGCGAGAACTGGCCGGCTTGGTGCACGTTCACCCCACCTTGGCAGAGACGCTGGAGGAAGCCTACAAGCGGGCAACTCACGCTCTGGCAGGGCCTTAGCCAACGGCTCGGCAGAGGGTCGCCTGCCTCACTCGGTTTTGTGAGGACTCCGTCCCGCCCGCTCTGCCTCCGGCGGGGTTTACAACCAGGCTGTGAAGGGCCAGGTTCTCAGACGGGCAACCCAGCAAGATCTCCCCGCTCAAAACCTCAAGAAAACCGTAGGATGGGGGGGAACGCGTGGGAGGAAGTGCTTTTGGTGAGCGAAGCCGAGATTACCCAGGCAGTGCAGGCCCAGTACGAGACTTTCCCCTATCCTCCTATTCCTTACGACCGGCCCTTTGAGGGCTTCTCCAGTCTGGGCAGCTATACCTTGGCGCAGTACGCCCGCACCCGCACCTTGCAAGAGCCCACAGGATCCAGGTTTTTGGTGGCCGGGTGTGGCACCGGCTGGGAGGTGCATGGCATTGCCGCCAGCAACCCCGGCTATGGGTCGGTGGTCGGGATCGACATCAGCCGCCCGGCCCTGGAGATGGCCCAGAAGCGAATTAAGCACCACGGCCTACGCAACTGCTCTGTGCAGTACGGGGATCTGCTGGATCCCTCTACTTGGCCCGAAGGCAGCTTTGACATGATTAGCTCCTACGGGGTAATCCACCACACTGCCGATCCCGTCAAGGCTTTGAGGAACTTGGCCTCGCGCCTAGCTGCCGACGGGGTGATGGCTCTGATGCTCTACAACCGTTCAGGCCGTTGGCATCTGTACCGCATTCGGCGAGCCTTGGAGTTGTTGGGCATCACCCCACCTGCAACCCCAGAAAAGATCGAATTTGTGCGGCAACTGCTGAAGGGAGCCAGCCCCAATTCCCTTTTGGCCAAGCACGCCAAGGCTCACCAAGAATACTATGGACAAGATGAAAACATTGTCGATAATTTCTTCCATGCCAATGATATTCCTTTCGACATCGGCGAGATTCCCGACTTGCTTGCCCAAGCCGGGCTGGAGTTTATCGATGTAGCCCCCTACTTGGACTATTGGAATGCCAGGCCGTTGATTGCCGCCACCCACCCGGAGTTCCATCGCCGCTACGAGGCCCTTGCTCGCATCGACCAACTGCGGGTCATGGAGTATCTGGAGCCTCTGTATCACACGCAAAATCTCTTCTGGTGTTGCCATCAAGGGAAAAAGGTGGACCACTGGGATCCCTTTACAGTCGAATTTTTTAAGAGCTCCCGCTGGCAACTCAACCCCTTGTTCGTCCGCTATGGCAGCGTGCGCTACTGGGATCAAAAAATCCCCTTTTCAGATCTGTTGGGCAAGCTGGATCCGGCCCAGATCCTGACCCAGAAGATGGATATTTTCTGGCCTATCGCCCGCATCCCGGGCAAGATGATAGCCTCTACCCGCTACCAAGTGGTGGAGCTGCTGCTGCCCTTGGCCAATCAAGCCCGTTCTGGCGCTGAGATCCTGGCTGCCCATGAAGAGAGAGCCGACCACCTTCTCAACCTATTTCGACAGTGGGAAGCAGACCGGTTAGTCCTGCGGGTTGCCTAGCTTCTGGTTATTCCAAACAGTCCAAATCACCAGGGTCAAAGTCTGTTCCATGCTAAGGTTGTATCATGCATGACCGAGGACGGTGCTTCTCCCCAGGCATGTTTGCGCCGGCGGTGCGGAGCACCTCTACTGGGACATCTTCGCCACAGCTTTCCCTGTGAATAGAGCTGGCAGATCTGGATCCCGATCAACATCCCTGACAACCCCAACGCCAGAGCTGGTAGGAGGCAAGGATGGCTGACTACAATCGCGGCATTATGAAGTTCAAGGGGGCAGATAGCCCAATTGTCGTTTTGATCTCGGCAGGAATTGTGGCCGGTGTGGTTTCGGCCCTGATCTGGTGGGCTTTGCACTTTGCTTACGCAGCTTGAGTCTCAGCCCATATCAGAAGCCGAGGTCAGTTTTTCCTACATTGCCAGCCTTCCGAGCAAAGGAGGGGAGTGGGACGAGGCTTTCTTGCAACGCTTGCGGCAGTCTCTTCAACGTTGGTACCGTGACCACGGGCGGGATCTGCCCTGGCGCCGCACCCGGGATCCTTACGCCATTTGGGTTTCGGAAGTGATGTTACAGCAAACCCAGGTGGCAACGGTCATTCCCTACTTTCAGCGCTGGATGCAAACCCTGCCCGGGATCCCAGCATTGGCGGCAGCCCCCCAGCAGCAGGTGCTGAAACTGTGGGAGGGCCTGGGCTACTATCGGCGGGCCCTGAACTTGCACAAAGCTGCCCAAATTTTGATGCGGGAACGGAACGGCGAGTTCCCCAGGGATTTGGAGCAGGTGTTGGCTCTGCCGGGGATCGGGCGCACCACGGCTGGCGGCATTCTCAGCGCTGCCTTTGATCAGCCTTTGCCCATTTTGGATGGCAACGTCAAGCGGGTGCTGGCTCGCTTGGTGGCTTTGCAGCAGCCTCCGTCCCAGTGTCTGCCCCTGTTGTGGCAGCTTTCCCAGCAATTGTTGGATCCTGTGCAGCCACGGGCTTTTAACCAAGCCCTGATGGATTTGGGAGCTACCGTCTGTCGTCCCAAAAAGCCTCACTGTGGCCGGTGCCCTTGGCAAGCGGATTGCAGCGCCTACAATCGAGGTCAACACCAACAATTGCCTATGTCTGCACCCCGTGCCTCTCGTCCTCATAAGCAAATCGCGGTTGCCATTGTTCTGCGGGGAAAAGAAATCCTTATCGATCGACGACTGGAAAGCTCAATGCTCAGTGGGCTGTGGGAGTTTCCCGGAGGGAAAATCGAGCCGGGAGAAACGGCTGCCGAGTGTGTAGTGCGGGAGGTGAAGGAAGAAATCGGCATCGATATCGAGGTGGTCGCGCCGCTGGCCACCATCGAACATGCCTACACCCATTTCACCGTTACTCTTATTGCTTTTATCTGCCGCTACCTGGGCGGAGAAGCCCAAGCCCTGCAATGTAGTGAGGTGCGCTGGGTTAGCCCGGCGGAGCTGTCGGAATTTCCCTTCCCAGGGGCCAATCAAAAGTTGTTTCCCCACTTGTATGCTTGGCTGGCAGAGCATGGCAACCCATGATGAACCCACCCAATCCGCCAAATGGCTTAGACCCTTCTGGAACGTTTGCCCCAAGACATTCGATAGGATAGTAGATGTCCTGCTGCCGTGAGCTACGGATATGCTTGTCACTCTGGAAAAAGCTGGGGAGATTCTGGCTAAGGGATCCCATACAGCCATCACAACCACAGATGGCAAGATCGCGCTGGTGCCCAAGGGAAAAGAAACCCTCAAACTGACGGCCAACGAAGCCATTAACCTAATGTTTTACGTCGTCCGCTCCGCTGAACCGGCAGAGACGGTGATGGCCCAACTGGAGGAGGCAGTTGCCAAAGCTCAAGCCCCCGATCCAGCCGAGGAACGGGCCAGAAAATATCGAGAACTTCGTGGCATCTAAAGGGGTGGCATTCGTGGCGGGTGGAGCCTTTCGCCAACTGGAGAGAGACTCCAAAACTTAAAAGCAGGAGGAGCTGAGGGCGACAAACTTCCCATCGGTGGTCCACCCCAGCAACATTGGCTCCTGCGGTTGAATGGCCCGTCCGGTGAGAGCACAGCATTGGGCTTGGTGGGCCGTGGCCGGGAAGCTGGCCCGAATATCCTCAGGACTGAGGGCAGCAGCCCCTTGAGAGCATGCCTCTAACCCCCAAAACCCTGAACTTTGCTGAATTTACTGAGCTTTAGGCGGTTTGGCAAAAGTCATTGAGAGGGATATAGTAGACCAAGTTTCCCCCTGATCCTTAGAGTCCACCGCAACGGTTGCCGGGAAGTGAAGGGGGAAAGCGCTCGGGGGGTATTCCTCAGGGCTTTGCGGGATACCGCCTTCCTGCTCAGAGATAGGCAGGATGCGATCGCTTCTTTCCTGAACCATGTTCAGGAGAGTTCAGCGTGAATGTATCAGTGACGCAGGACATAACTCCAAAGAATTTCCCGTATGAGGGCCTGGTAACCCTGATTTCCGGCCAACGCCTTCAGTCGCTGCTTCAGCTCACGTTCCAGCCGAATGCTGGTCACTTCCATCTGGGTCGTGGAAATGGGGGAATGGGCGCGGATGGGCATGCAGGGATCCTCCCTCGAAAAGCCTATACTACTTTTGTAGCATAGCTAACTTCTCGCCCGAGCGAGGATCCCGGCCTGGGTGAGATGGCTCAGGTCAAAATGGGCCTAAGCTGTGCAGTTCTGACCGCTAAGGCAACGTCAGCACCTGAGTGTATGGTTGAGTTGATCCCGCCCCGTCGCCGTGCCTTGGAGCATTTGCTGGCCCGCCTTGGATTCAGGGATCCGGCTTTGCTGGAACAACTGCGTTGGGATCTGCTGGATCAGGCTCTGATTCACCCTTCTCTGGATGGCCGACGGAACAACGATCGGCTGGAGTTGTTGGGGGATTCTGTCCTGCGAATTTTGGTTACGGAATTCTTGTTTCAGTCCTATCCCCATCTGTCGGTGGGAGAGCTGACCGCGATTCGCTCCGACCTGACCAGCGATGCTTACCTGGCAGAACTGGCGGATCTGCACGGCTTGGATCGCTACCTCGAGGTGGGATCCAGCTCGCAAAACGACTTGGCCGGGCGGGGTCGGCGGCTGGCGGATGCTTTCGAGGCTCTCCTGGGAGCCTTTTATCTCAGTTGGGGTATTTACACGCTGCCCAGGCTGCATCCCTGGCTGGATCCCTACTTACACCGACGAGTGGAGCAATGGTTCCAAGACCCCACTCGGCGCAACCCCAAAGCAGCCTTGCAAGAACTGACCCAACGCCTTTGGGGTAGCCTGCCCGAATACCGCCTGGTGGCCGCCCAGGAGCATCCCCCTCATTTCACCATGGAAGTTTGGGGGCAAGGGCGGTGCTGGGGCCGCGGTGAAGGTCGCTCGAAAAAGGCTGCGGAAATGGCCGCCGCTGCTCAAGCCTACGAACACTTGCAGTCGGAGAAGACATGAGAGGCAACCACCGCTACGAGTTGGCCAGTTGGTTGTTTTTGCTGGGGAGCAGCCTGTTTGCGGCGAGCGAGGTGATGACCTTGGGTAGCGACCCCCCTCCGTGGGATCCAGCAGCTCCAGCCTTTCTCAATCTCAAGGTTGTCCAAACCCTGCTGGGGATAGGAGCCAGCCTCCTGTTCGTCGTAGGTAGTGCTCTGTTCATCCTCGATGCCCGTCACCGCTGAGATGCGCCCCTTATCCAGCAACCACAATAGCCCTTCTCCGAGAGCGGAGAGAGGCGAATAGATGAGAAGCTTGCTAATAGGGACTTCTTCCGGCTACAGGATCGGCAGGCGAGAGACTTTCTTCCTGTGGCAACCCTTCCGGCTCGTTTGACGAGTCATTCGGACCAGAGGAAAAAGATGGCTCTGGGCTGCTCGCGTCGGCAGAATCCATCCCCGGCAAAGCCAAAGAACCAGCAGCCTCGGTGGCCCGAGCATACAGCCTGGCTCGAACCTCTGCCTCCTGCTTGGGCTTCAGATAGAGGTTCTCCAGCAGCACCGCCATACCCGCCACCCACGGGGGGACGATCACCGCCCCAACAATACCCAACAACTGGGTGCCCCCCAGCACCGCCAGCAACTGATACAAGGGCTTCACCCGCACCGAGGATCCCACCAACAGAGGATCCAACACATAAGTTTCCAGGTTTTGAACGGCAACATATAGGATCAGCACCCACAAAAAAGTCCAGCCCCCCTGCACAATCGCCACCACCAAGGCGGGCAGGGATCCCAGTACTGGCCCGATAAAGGGAATCAAGTTGGTAAACCCGGCGATCACCCCCAGCGCCAGAGCGAACTCCGACAGGCCCAGAAAGCGAAGCGAGACGGTGATCATCACACCCAAAATGGCAGAGACCAGCACCCGCCCCTGAATGTAGCCCCCCATGCGCTGGGCCATCGGGTGTACCTGCTCAGCAAGCCGCTCATTCCAGGGATAGGGAAACAACTCCACCAAGCCCCGCACCAAGTCAGAGCCGCTCACCAGCATGTAGCCGGAAATGAAGAGGGTCAGCACCATGGTCAGCAGACCGCCCAGCAAACCGCGGGTGAAGTCGAAAGACTGCACCAGCACCCGTTGTCCCGAGCGAACTGCCCAGCTCATCAACGACTGAGGGTCGAGCAACTGGTTTAGGTAGTCCAGCGCCGCCGGATCCACCCCCGCCAGATCGGCAATCCAGGTATCCACCAACAGTTGCAACTGCTCCAGATAGAAAGGCAGCCTCGTCAGCAACCGCTGGGTCTGAGTCGCCACCGTCGGGCCAATAAGCAGAGCCAAGCCGGCAATCCCGGCAATTAAGCTCAAATACACCAGCACAACCCCCAGCCAGCGGGGGATGCGTAATCGCTCGGCCAGATCCACCAGGGGAGCCAGCGCTGCCGCCACCACCACCGCGATCATCACCGTCAGCACCAAGCTGCGCAGTTGCCACAGCAGCAACAACAGCATCCCTGTGGCCACCACCAGGGCTACAGAGGATACGGAGATGGCCAGTTGTCTTCGGCTCATCACTTGGCTGGGTTCTCTTCAGGGGGGCGTTCAAGCCCCCCTAGGTAACAGATGGCTCTACCATCCTGGCCTGGCTTGGACGAACTTGCCAAATGCTCCTGGGCAAAGACCCCAAACCCAGCGCTTCAGATCCTCAGCAAAAACCCCGCCAGAGCTGAGCTACCGCAACAGTTCCCTCCGCACCGCTTCTACATATTCCAGCAGCCCCGGGGATCCCCCGCCCGAAACCTGCCACAACATCAAAGCGCTACCCAAATCGGAAGCGGCACCAGCCCTATCCTCTCCCTGGTAAGCGCGCGCCATACCGCGGTGGTAGTAACCTTCAGCCCGCTGGGGCTGCACCTCGATAGCCCGGCTGAAATCCTGAACGGCCAAATTGAAGTCGCAGATGCTGGCCCACATCAGGCCGCGATGGACATAGGCCTCGAAAAGATCGGCAGCACTTTGATTTTGCTTGGCCAGCTCAATCGCCAGATGCGACACATCAAACGCCGATTCCAGATGGCCTTGTTCGGCCCAGATGCGAGAGCGGATCAAGTGCAATTGCGGGTTGTGATAGGCAATCCGATCCAGAGGAGACAAGGTTGCCAGAGCCTGCTCAGGTTCTTGCAAACGCTCGTGTTGGATTTTGGCCTTGAGCAAATAGGCTTCAGCCAGATAGGGATCCAAAGCAATGGCAATATCCAGATCCCGCAGAGCGGAGCGCATCAGGTAAGCAATGGCAGAAGCATGCTCCGGCTGCGGTAAAGCAGCAGGATCCTCCTGAGACTGACGCCAGAAGTATTGCGCCCGTTGCAGATAAAGTTGCGCATTTCCCGGCTCCTGCTGGATGAATTGGGTTAGCAGCGCCAGCTCATTGGGAACATCCGCCTGAGCAGAGAATGGAGAAAGGGTAGGATCCTGACGCCGAGGCCGTGCCGACAGGGCAGGGCTTGGGTTGGAACGGCCAACACCCCCGGCGGGCTGGGGAGCTGCCTGCTGTACCAGCAACTGATGAGCCTGCTGCTGGTGAGCTAGAGAGCGCTGCTCAAGCTGCTGTACCCGTTCTTGCAGCTGGGCTTGCCGCATGAGCCAAGATCCAGAACCTGCTTCATCTTCAAACAAGGCCTGGGATGAGGGCAGGGAGTGCTCCCAAGCTTGTAGAGAAACCTCAGTGACAGGACTCTGGCTCTTACGAGATGAGGTCAACCAGCCACCTTCGCCAATCAAAAACGGCAAAGACAGCAAACCCAACAGCGCCGAGCCGGAGAACAAAAGACTGGGCCTAAGCATGGATCCCACCCCTTGAAATAGCTTAGAAGTAAAGAGTTGCCTCTAAACTAGTTCGCCGCAGCCGCAGTGTCCAGAGTTTCGGCGATGCTTGCCCTGAGCCAAAACTCAGAAACTCTCCCCTAGGGGATTCTGCCACCCGCCAGATCCACCAACTCCACGCGGCGATTCTTCGCCCGGCCTTCCTCAGTGGTGTTGCTGGCCACAGGAGCAGAGAACCCCACACCAACCGGATAGAGTCGACGTTGCTCGATACCCAGCTGAACCAACCGGTTGACAACCGCCTCGGCCCGGCGCCGCGAGAGACCTAGGTTGTAGTCGAAGCTACCGGTTGCATCGGTATGACCGACCACGAGGATGCTGAGGTTGGTGCGCTCGCGCATCAGCTTGGCGATCTCGGCAAGGGTGGGCTCGGCAGCCGCTTCGATTTGATCCGAGTCATAGGCAAAGAGAATGCCGTAGAGGGCGATCCGGCCATCGCGGCTGATGGCTTGATTGATCTCGCCGCTTGTGATGCTTTCAACCAGCTCCAGGCGTTGCTGGCGGGGCTTGACATCGACGACATCCACTCGCCCCAGAGTAATCCCGGTCGGGATCTGCCCACTGCCGCGGGTGATCTCCCAGTCATCGGTATTGACCACAAAGTAGGCGCTCACGAATCGCTCATCGCCTTCGGGCGACTTGCCACGTGCAGCCAAATAGGCAGCAGTGTTTTCTCTGGCGTTCTGAAACGGCCACTGGGCCCGTTCTTCCGGCGTGCTGTAGGTGCCCTTCATATCCAGGATCTCGTCAGCAATCTGGTTGTTGTAGCCGAGGGTCTCAATCTCCTCCCCCAACCCGGAGAAGAGGATCTCAAAGCCGGACTCTTTCAGTTCGGTTTCGTAGTTGAGCAGCGCCTCAAGAGGGGCAACCCGCTCCGGCAGTCGGTAATAGGTCGTGATGCGACGCCCTTCGACAGTTTGAGACCGGTACGGCTGCACAGCTCCCATCGCGCCACTGAAGACGATTTTTTCAAGGGCTAA
This sequence comes from Thermostichus sp. OS-CIW-32, assembly GCF_054060415.1. NCBI lineage: Bacteria > Bacillati > Cyanobacteriota > Cyanophyceae > Thermostichales > Thermostichaceae > Thermostichus > Thermostichus sp. OS-CIW-32. Next base: position 179,802 of record NZ_JBSSDD010000004.1, read on the forward strand.
CTTAAAGCGGTCGTAGTCGGCCTGCGATTGAAACACAATGCTGGATCCTGCGAAGCGCTTAAGCCCTGGGGGATCCGCTGTCCCTGGCAGATCGGCCCGAGCTGGCCCCGCCTGGACAAGCAGCGCTGTTAGCACAGCGAAGGCAAAACGCTGTAAATCTGCGCGAAAAGACATAGCCACTCCCTAGTTTTTCCAAAATCTTTACGGGGCCAATGCCTAGAAGCTTAGCTCAGAAATGCAAAGGGATTAAGGGCAAACCTTTCTTTTAGTGTGTTAGTTTACGAACCATTGTTAGTACTTAGGATATGAAGCACTTAAAAATTAAGAGAAAATGCTAACCCGTAGTCGAGCTGAATATTCGAGACAATGCTCTGGCGCTCCCAGCTACCAAGGCGAACTCAAAAAGCGTTCATAAGCATTCATACCCTTTGTAACAGATTGCAAGCAAACCTTCACAAACAGATCACTGCACCCCAGAGTTAGATTTTCTACAGGAGCAGAACCGGGAAGTGCCACCCTTACCTTGGTTCAGTTCGACTCCCAGGATCCCTATGAAGTCATTCACCGCTTCAAGCCAATTGCCGAGGTCCCTGAGCTGACCCGCGAGACCTACGTGCCGCGAGCTTCTACTCCCTTGCTGGATGCCATGGGGCGCGGCATCATCGACCTAGAAAAGAGCCTCAGCGAACTCAGCGAGGCAGATCGCCCGGCCAAGGTTGTGATGGTTGTGGTAACCGATGGGCAAGAGAATGCCAGTCGCGAGTTCCGCAAAGAGCAAATTGAGAAGATGATCAAGGAAAAAACCGAGAAGGAGAGCTGGCAGTTTGTCTTCTTAAGCGCCGATCTGGCTGCCATTGGGGATGCCCAAACCGTTGGCTTCGCTCCCAGCGCGTCCTTGCTATATCAGAAGTCTAAATTGGGCAGCGCAGGAGCGTGGACTTCTCTCTCTCGGCGCACCTCCGAGTACCGATTGGCTGTTCGCCAGAGGCTTATGTTCCTTGATGAAGACCGACAGCATCCCGACGATCCGAACAAGGGCAAGGAAGAAAGCTAATCCCTCTGCGGATAGGGCTTTGTGGGCAGGTTGACACGGGAAGCCCCTCGGATCCAGGGAAAGGGGAAGTATTGCAATGACCTCTGGGCCAGGGGGGATCCCTTCAGCGCCGTCGTCTGGAGCAGCGACGCAGTAACCAACTGGCGGCGGCCCGGTCGCCTTCATCCCATGCCAACCGCTCCACGGCCACCATCACCATCGAGGTGATCACAGCTTCACTTAAATGGCGAGAACGCAAATGCTGCACGGCTGAAGTGGCGGCCTCCAGGTCGCGTCTGCGAATGGCGCGGAGCAGCTCATCAGACATAGACCAAGCCAACGAGCCTCACTTCCTTTCTGCCCCCTTTCTACCCCAAGAGCCAGAAACTTCCCCTTTCCTTCACCTGCTTGTCAGATAATGCAAAAGTTCGTCTTACTTTCACGAAATATCTCACAAGATGTCTCAGGAATTGTTACACTTTTTGCCCCTGAGCCGACTAGGCATGTCAGACAGCAGGGAGGACCGCAGGGGAGCACGGGATCCCTTTGATAAGCCGCTCCATTTCTGCTTGTAAATCTTGGGTGAGGGCTTGTACGGCTTGTCGGCGGTTGGCCTGGTAGGCGGGCCAGCGTTCGGAAACCGAGAGGGGATCCCCAATGCTGAAACGCGCCAGGCGGGGGCCCAAGCGGGGGGGAGCAGTTCCGACGGGATTTTCTCCTTTGATCCAAGCCAGCAGACTCCAGAGGCGCAGGGCGGTTTCCGCCAACTCGTCTAGACTTAGACTGGGCTGCTCGGGCATGGGGCGCACCGCAAACACCATCAAGGTTTCCGCCAAGCGCATGTGCCAGAGGTGAAAACTGGCCTCAGCAGCCACTCGATTGGCCAGCCCCCTCTCCAGAGCCGAGAGACCAGCAATATCGGCAATATCTTCGCGGTAGATCCAGGCCCAGCCCGCCTGTTCGATGCGGTGCCGCCGCTCGATTAAGTCTCCCTGGGGCTCCAGACCAAAATGCTGCTCGGCCACGCGCAGGGCCAGATCCGATAAGCTTTGAAGACGCGCCAACAGATCCCCCTCTTTAACTTGGGCTCTATCTGCAGCAGGAAGGGCAGGGGCATAAAAGCGCTCATAGAAGGTCTGCACGACTTGCAGCAGGTGTTCTCCCAAGCGAAGGATACGGGCCAGCAAAAAGGCCTGACTGGCATGGGTTGAGCGCGGGGGTGGCAGCTTGCAATCGGCCTCCATGCGGCTGAGCAATCTATTCAGAGCGGCACTGGGATCCCGCAGGTAAGAATAGCGAAGGCCCACCGGCAGGATCAGCACCTGCTCTGGCCGTCCCGCCTTGTGCAGATCCTCCACCGCCCAAAAGCTCATCTGGGCTACCCCCGGCTCCAACGGGTTGAGAAGACTGCTCATGCCGTTGATCGTCCCTTCTGGAGCTACCGCCAGCGGATATCGGCCCGATACAAACTGCTCACGAGAACTTTTTAGCCCTGCCCGATCCAGACGGCCTCGCAAAATCGGGATCCCGCCCAAGCGCGGCAAGCCCCAACGGGCAACGGATCCCAGCCACAGAGGTAGGCCGCGGTCGTAGACAAACAAAACGTGGGGCCGGCCCCGAAAGCGGATCCCCTGGCGTTGGGCCACCTGCGGCAGGAGATGGGCGAACAAGTACATCAAGCAGGGGGGATCATCGAGGGTCGGGTGTCGAAACGCCACCAACAGGCGAATCTTGCCCGCCTCAAACTGCTGATAAAGCTGAGCCAAACGCTCTCCCCCCTCTACTTCAACGCGAGGGATCCCTTTGGTCCATCGCAACCAAAGGGGCAAGCCTGCTTGAGCGAAATGAACGACCCAAGGCGTCAATCGCGGCGGCAAAAACTTGAGGGGTGGCTGAACCTTCTGTTGCATAGGGATCCTTATCTAGGGTCAGCAAGAGGGTGAACCTAGGCTTTGGATCCCATCTTAAAGAGGGCAAGGCAAGAAGAAAGCCACACAGTGACAGTTCGTCAACTGGATCCCTTCTCCTCAACCCCAGGAGAGGTTCAAGCCCCAGCAGTTTTTTTTCGGCGACCGCGAGTCGCTTTGGGGGAAGCTTCTTTACTTGGGGTTGACTCCTCCACCACCTGGCCGTTTAGCACTTGCTTGAGGTGAATGTGCTTGTAACCCAGCTGAATCTCGAACTCATCCCCAGGCTTGAGATTCATTTTTTCGGTGTAGGCCGACCCAATGATCAACTGCCCATTTTTGTGGACGCTGACTCGAAAGGTTGGTTCACGACCGCGCTTGTCTCGGCTGGAACTTGGGCTGAGACTCAGACCTTTTGCCGCCAGCACCGCGTCATAGAACTCATTCAAGTTGACGCGAGGCTTGTTGGTCTTGGTCATGGTTACATAGCCACATCGCTTTGCCGTTTCTCGGCGTGGAAGATGCCCCAACGCTTCGACCTTCTGGAGCAGAGCCTTCCCGGTTAAAGGTTGTGGTGGTATATCTGACATTTTTTAATGTCCTACATCCTTCTCTTAAGATCATACCCTTGTGATGTACTCCTGCAACCGAAAGTCTGAGACTTTTTTGAAGACAGGTTTTTCTCTTGTTCCTTGAGCCAGCAGCTCCGAAGGAAAAACCTCGTCTCCCTCAAGAGGTGTTCCTACCCTTGCCAAAAGGTGATGGGGGCAAAAAGAACTCAAGCCCTGAAGAGTGCTGGGGCTTTTGTGGATGGAGCTGACAAAAGATCGCCTTGGGGGTAGTACCGCGGTGTAGATCCGACTCACCGCTTTCTACAGCCTCATCCCCACTCGTCGGCTGCCCCAAACTCTGATCACAGCCAGAAAACAGGCTCGACTTTCCAAAAAACCGCCGCTGAGATGGTGATTGCCTTGCGCAAATCGGTCGAAAAGACAGCCAGAGCGGTGTGAAGCTGGATGCCATCAGACCTAGGCCAGCAGGCATTTTTATCTCTTGGCAGAGGCCGGCTACATCTGAGTAATGGCTGAGGGATCCCCTCTTCGGCACTTCTTCAGATGGGAGCGCAGTGAGCGCGAGTTGCCCAAAGCAAGTTATTTATTCAGGATCCACTCGATTGGCCACCGCTGAGACAACGATGAGTGGCAAGCTCACCAGCAAACAAAAGCCCCATTGCTCCCAAGACAGGGGTGCTGTGTCGAAGATAATGTTGAACAGGCTCCACTGGCTGAAGAGGATCTGCAGCAGGATGGCTGCCCCAATGCCGATGGCAATGGCCGCTGTGTCCATGAGGCGCTCATGGCGCTCCAATTGGCTGGCACGTCCACGACCCAGCAGGGTAGGAATGGCTTGGCTGAGGCTGAGCAAATAGAAAATTCGCCCGATCACCAACGCTTGGATGGCCATGGTGCGGGCCAGGTTAAGGTTGCCGGTGGTTTGTTCGATGTATTCAAAAACCCCGAAGATCAAGATCCAGTTGAACACGGACACCAGCAGGATGCGCTGCAGCAGCCTAGGAGAGAGCAAGTTGGCCTCCGGATCCCGCGGCGGGCGGGTCATCTCTCGGCCTGTGCTCGGCTCAAAGGCAAGAGGCACCGTCATGGTGATGGAGTTGATCATGTTTAGCCACAGCACTTGAATGGCCAAGATAGGGAGCTCGCGGTTGAGCAGCACGCTGAGGAGAATCGTCATCGATTCCCCCCCGTTCACCGGCAGGATGAAGGCAATGGCTTTGAGCAGGTTGTTGTAAACCGTGCGCCCCTCCTCAACGGCTGCCTCAATGGAGGCGAAGTTGTCATCGGTCAGGATCATGTCGGCAGCAGCTTTGGCCACTTCGGTGCCGCCTCGCCCCATGGCAATCCCCACATCTGCTTGCTTTAGGGCCGGAGCGTCGTTGACGCCATCGCCGGTCATGGCCACGATCTGCCCCCGCGCTTGCAGAGCTTCCACCAGGCGCAGCTTTTGCTCTGGCACCACCCGTGCGAAGACGGATCCCCGATTGGCAGCTTCCACAAATTCCTCCGGGCTGAACTGCTCCAGATCTCGACCGCTGTAGGCTTGCACAGGTTTTCCACCCCCCAGGCCCATCTGCTCGGCAATGGCCTGAGCCGTGAGCACGTGGTCGCCGGTGATCATCTTCACCTGCATCCCAGCCGTTTGACAGGAACGCACGGCGGCAATGGCCTCCGGCCGCGGCGGGTCAATCATTCCCTGCAAACCGAGGAAGATTAAACCCTCCTGCAGATCTGGGTGATCCACCCGAGTTTGGCTGCTGGGGACGGTTTTTTGGGCAAAGGCCAGAACTCGCAGCCCCTGCCGTGCCAAGGCCTCCACCTGCTGGCGAATCCGCTCCTCTTCCAGAGGCTGGATCTCCCCCTGGGATCCCATCTGGCTATGGCAGCGGGACAAGAGAGCCTCTACGGATCCCTTGACATAGAGGCAATGCTCTTCTGGCCCCAGCCGGTGCAGGGTGGCCATGTACTGAAACTCGGATTCAAAGGGGATGCTGTCCAGGCGAGGGCGGCGGCGCTGCAGTTCTTCCAGATCCAGACCCCCCTTCTGGGCTGCCACAAGCAGAGCCGCCTCGGTGGGATCCCCTACCACCTCCCACTGGCCGTTGTCTTTGGGTTGCAGACGGGTGTCATTGCAGAGGCAGCCGGCCAAGAGACAAGCCTGTAACGCCAGCAGCCGCTCCACTTCCACTGGATCACCCCCCTCCTGGGCCAGGATTTGTCCCTGAGGACTGTAGCCACTGCCCGTAACTTGGTAGAGCTGGGATCCGGCGTAGATGGCCTGCACCGTCATCTGGTTTTCCGTGAGGGTGCCGGTTTTGTCAGAGCAGATCACCGTGGCACTGCCCAGGGTTTCCACTGCCGGTAGCTTGCGAATGATGGCGTGGCGTTTTGCCATGCGGGAAACCCCAATCGCCAAGGTTACAGTGACTACCGCCGGCAAGCCTTCGGGGATAGCACTCACCGCCAGCGCCACTGCCGCCTCAAAGACACTGGCCGCCCCCTGTCCCTGAGCCAATCCCACCAAAAAGGTGAGCCCGGCCAAGCTGAGGATGATCCTGAGCAGCATGAGGCTGAATTCCTCGAACTTGCGTGTTAGGGGAGTTTGCAGGGATCCCCCCTTTTCGACCAACTCCGAGATACGGCCTGTTTGAGTCTGGTTGCCAATGGCCACCACCACCCCTGCTCCTTGGCCGAAGGTAACAAAGCTGCCGGCATAGGCCATGTTCTGGCGGTCGGCTAGGGGTGTGTCTTCCGCCAGGGATCCCAGCCGTTTTTCCACCGGCACCGACTCTCCGGTCAGGGCCGATTCATCCACCTGCAAGTTGCGCACGCTCAGCAAGCGCAGGTCGGCGGGCACCTTATCTCCCGAACTCAGCAGCACCACATCCCCCGGCACCAGCTCCCGCGAGGGCACCCGCAGTTTTTGCCCCTCCCGGATGACAGTAACCTCCGTCACCACCGACTGGGCCAGGGCGGCGATCGCTTCCTCCGCTTTGGACTCTTGGATGTAGCCGATGAGGGCGTTGATCACCACCACCGCCCAGATCACGATGGCATTGCGCCAGGATCCCAAAAACGCCTTGACCGCCCCGGCAACCATCAAGATGTAGAGCAAGGATTGGTTGAACTGCTGCAGAAACTTCACCCAGGCCGGGGTAGCCGCCTTGGCCTTTAGCTCGTTGGGGCCATATTGCTTCTGCCGCTGGATCACCTCAGCTTGAGACAGACCCCGTTCCAGAAGCGCCGCCAGAAGCAGATCCACTGCAACGATTTGGCGGGCAACTTCCTCTTCGGGCAGGGCGTGCCAGGGAGCTGCCGGCAATGAGTCAGGGGAGACGGATTTTGCCATCGCAGGTCTCTAGTTGAATCGCAACAGAACTTGAAAGCCAGCCGTGAATTCAACGGCAAATCCCTCGTACAGTCCACAGCCTAGCCGACGCCGCCTACCCCCCAAAAGTGCCGCTGTTCCCCCCAGCGTCAACAAAGCCTAAGTCCTAGGCTAAGATTTGCCTCAAATGTTCGACAGCTTGAAAAAATGGCCATATTCTTATCGGGTGTTATGGTTAGACTTGTTTCCCAGCTGCAGCTCCTGAAGGCTGGCAATTTGCAGAGTCTTCTACGGATTGCCGGTTCGGGGCTGTTGGCTGTCATTTAACAGGTTCTTCCGCATTAAACTAAACAGCTTCTTGAGCTCAAGTTCAGTTCTGTTTGAGGAAACTGCTGTGTCAACGACTACTAAGCCAATGGAACTCAAAACCCAATCCCCACCCGCCTCCACCCAAACGAACGGGCGCCCTGGCGTGGAGGGATCCACCTCCAGAACTTCGCAACCTGTCATTCACCATCAAATTGTTGTAGTGGGAGGAGGGGCTGCCGGCATCAGCGCAGCGGCCCAGTTGCTGGAGCGCAAGCGCAATCTTGATATCGCGATTGTCGAGCCCTCCGACAAGCACTACTACCAGCCCGGCTGGACATTGGTAGGGGGAGGTATTGCCCCCCTGGCCAAGTTTATCCGGGACGAAAGGACTGTGATCCCCAAGGGAGCCACCTGGATTCAAGCGCGAGTGGCAGAGCTGGATCCAGATCACAACCGCGTCATCACCGAGACCGGCCAGGTTATTCAGTACGACTACCTCATAATGGCCCCCGGGATCCAGATTGACTGGCACTTGATCGAGGGCTTGCCGGAGGCGCTGGGCAAAGGAGGAGTAACCAGCAACTACTCCAAGGACTACGTCTCCTACACTTGGGAGACCATCCGCAACTTCAAGGGGGGAACAGCCATCTTCACGTACCCGGCTACGCCAATCAAGTGCGGCGGCGCCCCCCAAAAAATCATGTACCTGGCCGACGATGTCTTCAAAAGCAAAAGTGGGGTTGGCGTCAACACCAAGGTTCTCTTTTGCACAGCCACTCCCACTCTCTTTGCCGTGCCGGAGTACAGTGCTGCCCTGGAGAAGGTGGTAGAGCGGCGAGGGATCCAGGTGAAATTCAAGCACAACCTCAAAGCCATCCGGCCTGAGACTCAGGAAGCCATCTTTGAAGTCACCACCGACAATGGCAAAGAAGAGGTGAGCCTGCACTACGACATGATCCACGTGGCTCCGCCCATGAGCGCTCCGGACTTTGTCAAGCGCAGCCCCCTGGCCGGGCCGGGAGGATGGGTGGATGTGGATAAGGCAACGCTGCAGCACACCCGCTACCCCAACGTGTTTTCCTTGGGAGATGCCTCTTCTCTGCCAACGTCCAAAACGGCGGCTGCCGCCCGCAAGCAAGCGCCGGTACTGGCGGAAAACCTCTTGGCCGCCATGCAGTCGAAGCCGCTAGTGGCCCGCTACGACGGCTACACCTGCTGCCCCTTGATTACAGGCTACAACTCCCTGATCATGGCCGAGTTTGCCTACAATGCAAAGCTAGCTCCCTCCTTCCCCCTGGACCCAACGCGGGAGCGCTACTCCATGTACCTAGCCAAGGTGCATCTATTACCCTGGCTCTATTGGAACCGCATGCTCAAGGGCAAAAAGTTTGAGGCAGACATCTTCAAGCCCATCAACAAGCTGGTGCACCGCTACTAGGGCTTTCTATCCCCTCACTCCCCAGCCCCTCTCCCTTTGGGAGGGGGGAGTTTTTTACAGGCAAGCTTTGAACTTTTTCAATACCGCCCGATCCAGCATCAGCAGCGCCGCACGTAGGCCACCTGAGTAGCCCCAAAAAAAGCCCACCGGCAGATGACCCTTAGGCGCTGCCAGACGGGTTGTGAGCTCCCCATATCCCAGCCAGCGGCCCTGCACCTGCCAGCCGACTCTTTCCCCCATGCAGTCTTCGCGGGGCAAGGCTGAGAAGGAGCCCGAACGGATCCCTCCTCTTCCCTCCGGGTCACACTCCTGCCAAAGTTGCTTCTGGACGGTAAAGCCAAAGCGCCCATGGCTGGCCCGCACCCACAGTTGGTCAATCAGCCGCAGCATGGGGCAGGGGAAGGCCTGAACATCCTTGGGATCAAAAAAGCCCACTTGCGAGCGCCCAGCAAGCTTCAGCATCAGGGCTGTCGTCCAGCGATCCGCCTCCCCCCACTGCCCCGCTCGCAGCCGATCCCACAGACCTTGCAAGGCAGGGGCTGCTTCCCCCACCCACTCTGGCCAAGAGAGAGTTCCGGGCAGGGATCCCCCCTTCCCTCTCTCCTCTGGACAGACCTCAGGAAAAATCAGGGATCCGGGCCCTGTCTCTCTTTTCACCGTCGGGGGGGTGGGCGGTGCCACCAGTTGCTCCAGCTCTTCTGCCGAGTGGCTGGCCAAAAGCTGTTCCAGCTCGTCTTGGGGTTCTGGAGGCTGGGCCAAGATCTGCTCCAGCTCCCTCAGCTCTTGGGTGCGGATGGCTGGCTCAAAAGCAACCGGCTTCCTCCCTTGTTGAGAGGCTTCTGCCGGTAACAGTGCCAGCCACTCGGCCATGGTTTGCGGGCGCTCTTCTGGGTGGAGAGCCATCCCTTTGAGAATGGCAGCCTCCACAACCTCGGGAATGTTGGGGTTAAGGCTGCGAGGGGTATCCAACTGGCGGCCTGTGGCCCGCACTGGCGCACACATAGGCACCATCCCCGTCAGCGCCGTGTAGAGGGTTGCTGCCAAGGCGTAGACATCGGTGAAGGCGCCGCGGCGGCGCAAGCTGTCGTATTGCTCTAGAGGAGCATAGCCATCGGTGCCGTAGGAGGTGTGGCGTTGGATCAGACCTTGGGTGTAGCCGCGAGCTAGGCCAAAGTCGATCAAAACTGCCTGCCCGGATCCCTCCCGCACCATGATGTTGGATGGCTTCACATCCCGATGCAGGATCCCCTGTTCGTGCAAGGCCATCAGGGCAGATCCCACCTCCCGCGTCAGGCGCAGGGCTTCCGGCAGGGGCAACGGCCCTTTTTGCCGCAGAAGCTGGTGCAGAGTCTGGCCGCGGATGTACTCCATCACAATACACCAGCGCTCCTGCTCCCAGATCACTTCTTCCACCTTCACCACATGGGGGTGGCGGCAGCGGGCCAGTTGCAGCGCCTCATTCATGAAGTTCTGCTGGAAGTGGGGATAGTCGGGATCCTCACGAAGGCTGTCGTTCAAAACTTTGATAACCACCTGGTCGGCACGGACGTTATCCCAGGCCCGGTAGGTAATGCCGAAGCCCCCCTCTCCTAAGATGGCCTCAATGCGGTAGCGCCCCCCCTGTAGTCTTTCGCCGACTGCCCAAGCCATACCTGACCCCCGCCTCTAGGGCCATTGTGTCACGGGGATCAAATTGACGGCACATAAAACTGCTTAGAAGTCTACGGGCAGCACTCCCGTCTTCACCTGGAAGGTGCGCGCCTGTCCATCGCGGATGACCCGCAGCGTCAGCGTATTGCCCACCCCGGCGGCTTCCACCAACTGCTGCACCTGCTCGGCATCGCGGATGGCCTGCCCATTGATTTCAGTGATCACATCCCCCTCCCGCAAGCCAATCTCCTCAGCCGGGGATCCCGAAATCACCTGCCCGATCAAGACCCCTTCTTCCACCGTCAGCGTGGTGGGACGAGCGGGGTCGCGGTTGAGGCGCGCCACAATGTCAGGGTTGAGGGTGATCATGCGAATGCCCAAGAAGGCGTGTTCTACCCGACCGTCACGGATCAGTTGCTCGGCAATGTCCATGGCGCGGTTGATGGGGATGGAAAAGCCGACGCTCTGAGCTCGCTGGAAGATGGCCGTATTCACCCCAATCACGCGGCCTTCCGCATCCAGCAACGGGCCGCCCGAGTTGCCGGGGTTAATGGCCGCATCCGTTTGCAGGAAAGTCACCCGCTTGTTGGCAGCTCCAATTTGCCCGGAGGAGCGCCCAACAGCACTGATGATCCCGGCAGTCACGGTATTGTCTAGGCCCAGCGGGTTGCCAATGGCAATAGCCCAATCCCCCGGTCGCACCAAGTCAGAGTTACCCAAAGTAACCGTGGGCAGATTCTCCCCCTCAATTTTGATCACTGCGATATCGGTAACCGGATCTGAGCCCTTCACCTCCCCTTCAAAGGTGCGCCCATCCAGCAGGTGAACCCTGACTCGCTCGCTGCCTTCCACCACATGGGCGTTGGTGAGGATCAGGCCACTGGCGTCGATGATAAACCCCGATCCGGTGCCTTCTTGCCGAAACTCCTGCGGCAACTGCGGTAGTTGATCCCCAAAGAAGCGGCGAAACAGGGGCTGGTTGAACAGTTCTGGGTTGACCCCCCTCGACACGGTGCGGGTGGCATCGATGCGCACCACCGCTGGGCCGACCTTTTGGGCAACTGCAGCAATAAAATTGGAAGGCCGGACGGCATCGGCGGGAGGGGCAGAATTCGCAGCCTCAGGGCGGGGCTCAGACCAGGGCAAAAGGGATCCTACTCCCTCACCGGCCCGTCGCGTCCAAGTGACCAGAGGAGTTTGCTGTAACCACTCCTGCCCCGATCGAGACGATAGCCAGACCCCACCCGCGACGCCTCCACCAAACAGAGCCATCGCCAAAAGTGTATGCCGTAGAATCCGCGCCATGATCCCTCCCAAAGCTAAGCCGTATCGCCAAGACTCAAAAGGCGTGAACCCGCTCCCCCGACTTACGCCATCAAGACCCAGTTCACTCCTGGTCTATTCTATCTATTCCTACTCTTTACTTTTGGATGTTCGGGGTATGTGTGCTTACCCTAGCAAATCTTGCGGACAGAGGCAGTGCTCGAAACGCCCAAAATGATCGGGGATCCGAGTATGCTCCATTCCTCCGAGCCGCAAGGGTGGGATCTGTGGCAGCGCCACCGCGCCTGGATGCAGTTGGCCTTGCGAGAAGCTGAGCAAGCGGGAGAAGCCGGAGAGGTTCCGGTGGCCGCTCTGGTAGTCGGGCCAGGGGAAGAGCTGTTGGCCCTGAGCAGTAACCGGCGGGAACGGGATCGGGATCCCACGGCCCATGCGGAGATTCTGGCCCTACGGCAGGCAGGGCAGCGCTTGGGCGATTGGCAGCTGCAGGGCTGTCGGCTGTATGTGACCCTGGAGCCCTGCCCTATGTGTGCGGGGGCAATCAGCCAATCGCGGCTGGCCCAGGTAATCTACGGCGCCGATGATCCCAAGGCCGGGGCTTTGCGCAGTGTACTCAATTTGCCTGCCTCCGCTGCCAGCTTCCATTGCCCGGAGGTCATCGGCGGAGTCTGCGAGGCCGAGTGTCGCCGCCTATTGCAGCAGTGGTTTTGCCACCGGCGCGGGATCCCCTCTGAGCCGGCTGAATCCTGACCGAGGGACTGGGGGCGGAAAATTCTGGGTTGAAGTCGTGCATCTGCAGGATGTTTTTGATACTGTCATAACGGGTTCGGCTGGCCCTTGCCCGGGATCCCGCACCAGCCTCAAAAAAGGCTTTCCGAGTGCGGGATCTCTTGAGCCCAACGGTGGCCGCTTGGGTTGTTGAGGGTGCGTCGGCCCTATGCCTGGATTCTCAAAACCCGACTTGTCCGGGATCCCTCGCCGGCTGTGATACTCTTTCCCAGAGGATTGGTGTGTGACTATTGCCCTCTCCTTTTCTCCTCTCCCATCAGCTTGGCTTAGGAGTATTGCCCTTCTGGTTTGGGCTTGGCTGTGCTTGACCTTTCCGGTGCAGGCACGGGTACTGCTGCGGGTAGGTATTGCCGTCAACAAGCCCCAGGTCACCGTCGGCAGCTCTACCGGAGCCCGCCTGTTGAATGCCCAGGGACAGCCGCTGGCAGAGGTTCAGGCCATGCAACCGCTGCAGGCCAGCCGTTCGGGTTCAGCAGTCAGTTTGGCCGGCCAACAGGGAGAACGTCTTTACCTGCAGCCCACTGTCCCCGATGGGTTGGTGTTTATCGACCAGAATTGGTACCGTGGCTTGGTGGAGTTGATCCCCGGCGAGCGCGGGGTGATTGCCATCAACCAAGTTGGCTTGGAGGACTACGTTTCCAGCGTAGTGGGCAGCGAGATGGGACACCGTTTTCCCATGGAGGCTCTCAAAGCCCAAGCCGTGGCCTCCCGCACCTATGCCCTCTACCACCGCAGTCGCCGTTCCCAGCAGCCTTTTGACTTAGGAAACGGGATTGATTGGCAGGTTTACAAGGGAGTGGCTGCCGAATCCAGCCGTACCCAAGCGGCTGCCCGTGAGACCGCCGGGCAGGTTCTCATCTACCAGGGGCAGTTGATCAATGCGGTTTTCCACTCCTCTGCGGGGGGACATACAGATGATGCAGGCAACGTCTGGTTAGAATCGCGGCCCTACTTGCAGGGGGTGCCCGATTTCGATCACCACTCACCCGTGTTTAGCTGGACGGCCACCGTTCCTGCCCAGCAGATTCAGCAATTGGCTGCCGGGATCGGGGCTATTCGTTCTGTTGAGGTGCTGCGCAGCTCCCCGTGGGGACGGGCGATCACGGTGCGCCTGACGGGATCCCAAGGGATCAAAGATCTCAATGCCGGCGATTTTCGTCGGGCTCTTGGGTTGCGCAGCACAAAGATTGCCATTAGCCCGCGCGGGGAGGCCACCACTACGGCCAGCCTGGCTCCTGTGGCAGGGACATTCCCGGCTTTCTTTGAGATTCAGGGGCGCGGCTACGGACATGGCGTCGGCATGAGCCAGTGGGGAGCGGCTGGGATGGCCAGCCAGAACTACTCCTACCAACAGATCCTCAGCCACTACTACCGCAACACCACCTTGGCAGTGGTGGAAGGACGTTAGGGCTCAACTTCAGGGAGAAGCCAACAAAATCATCGATTGGTAGCAAAAGTATCTGCAGTTTTTAAGAGCTTATGGAAAGCAGCATTCTGAGCATTCTATACAGATCTGGAGGGGTTTCCCAAGGGTTCGTTGGGGTTCTGTAGATTTTGTTAACTTTGAGTTAACTCTAATGTTGCACCATCTCTTACGATAGACGGGCAGCTTCTAGACGGGCAGCTTCTGCCGGAATCGAAAGCTGGGCTGCCTGCGACCCCTGTTTTTGAAGGCTCCGCGCTGCTGTGGCAAGATCGGGAGAAGCCCTGGAAAATTTGGGTTACGTCCCCTGAAGATTTTGTAGAGATCTTGAATTCCCCCCTCAGAATCCTCAGGATCGGCTCAATAATAATTGAGATACGTTTACCAGGATCGACCTCTACCTCTTCTTTTTCGAGCCCATAACTTTAACCCCAGGTATCTGTCCTATGTCCATTGCCACCTTAGCTCCTGCTTTTCCCGAACGTTGTCCGGTGCTGCCGGAAGCGCTCACGCCCCTGTGCGAGATCGCCCGCAACTATTGGTGGACCTGGAACCCGGATCACCTCACCATTTTCCGGGAAATGGATCCCGCCCTGTGGGAAAAAACCTCCCACAACCCGGTGCGCATGCTGGAGGAGGTTTCCTACTTGCGGTTGGCAGCCTTGGCCACCGATGTGAACTACCTCAACACGTTGAACCGGATGGTGCAGTCCTATCGGCAGTACATGACGGCTGAGGATACCTGGGCCAAGCGCACCATGAAAACCTACGACTGGCAGCGTCCTATTGCCTATTTCTGTGCCGAATACGGCTTGCACGAGTCTTTGCCCACCTACTCTGGCGGGCTGGGTATGTTGGCCGCCGATCACCTCAAGTCGGCTTCAGATTTGGGGGTGCCCCTGGTGGCCGTCGGATTGCTCTACCGTCAGGGCTATTTCCAGCAGCGCCTGGACAACAATGGCTGGCAGGGGGAGCTTTACGAAGACTCTGAGTTTGAGTCTCTGCCGTTGACTCTGGTGCGCCAGCCGGATGGCAGCCCTCTGTTGGTGGAAGTGGCGATGCGGCAGCGGTTGGTGAAGGCGCGGGCCTGGCGGGCGGACGTGGGCCGGGTACCTCTTTTTCTGCTGGACACCGACCTGCCGGAGAACGACCCCATCGACCGCTGGATTACCGCCCACCTCTACGGGGGCAGCACCGATACCCGCATCGCCCAAGAGTGCATTCTAGGCATCGGTGGGGTGCGTCTGCTGCGCCAGTTGGGTTTGGATCCCATGGTCTATCACATGAATGAAGGGCACGCTGCTTTCCTAACGCTGGAGTTGCTGCGGGAGGAGGTGGCGCGGGGCACCCCCTTCGAGACGGCGGAGGCCAAGGTGCGGGAAAAATGCGTGTTTACCACCCATACACCGGTGCCGGCTGGCCACGATGCCTTTAGCCCCAATGAAATGGATGCCTTTTTTGCCTCTTTCTGGCCACAACTGGGCCTGACGCGGGAACAATTTTTGGCTTTGGGAGCTCGGCGCACCGGGGATCCCTGGGAGCGCTTTAACATGACGGTGCTGGCTTTGCGGTACGCGCGGGCAGCCAATGGCGTAAGCAAGCTCCACGGACGGGTTTCTCGCGAAATGTGGCATGTGCTCTACCCTGAGCGATCGGTGGATGAGGTGCCCATCAGCTCCATTACCAATGGGGTTCACGCCCGTACCTGGGTTTCCCCCCTCTTCTGGAATCTCTACGACCAGTACTTGGGCCCCGATTGGCCGGAGCGGGTGTCAGACCCGGAACTGTGGGCCAAGGTGGAAGAGATCCCAGATGAAGAACTGTGGCGGCGCAAAGAAGCTCTGCGGGAGCGGCTGGTGTCTTTTACCCGTCACCGGGTGTTGCGGGCCCGGCGCAATCGCGGCGAAAGCAACGAACGCATCCAAGCGGTCAACCAGTTGTTGGATCCCAAGGTCTTGACGATTGGGTTTGCCCGCCGCTTCAGCACCTACAAGCGAGGAGATTTGATCCTGCGAAATCTGGAGCGAATTACCCGCATCTTCACCAACAAAGAGTACCCTGTACAGATTATCTTCGCCGGCAAGGCCCATCCCCGGGATGAAGGGGGCAAGCGCCTGATCCAGCGGGTGGTGGAATGGTCCAACCGGCCTGAGGTGGCCAACCGGGTCGCCTTCATCGAAAACTACGATGCCTATGTCGGTCGCAATTTGGTGCAGGGGGTCGATGTGTGGCTGAACAACCCGCGACGCCCTCTGGAAGCCTCTGGCACCTCAGGGCAAAAGGTGGGCTTCAGTGGGGGATTGAATTTGTCGGTGCTGGATGGCTGGTGGCCGGAGGGTTACAACGGTCGCAATGGCTGGGCTATTGGCCAAGAAATCGAAGGTCTGGATCCCGCTGCCCAAGACGACTTGGACGCCAACTCCCTCTACGACTTGTTGGAGTATGAAGTAATCCCCATGTTCTACGACCGGGATGAGAAAGGGATCCCACGTCGTTGGATTGCCCGCATGAAGGAGGCGATCCGCACGCTCAACCCCGTTTTTAACACCGACCGCATGGTAGCGGAGTACGTGCTGAAAATCTACGAGCCTCAGCCCCTGGAAGCAGAGGCGAGCCGGACTTTGTTGGGTTCGGCTGTTGCCGGCTAGGGTGGACTCCCCCTCTCCCAGCGCAAATCATACAAAACATTGGGATCCCTCTCTCCTCAAGAGGAAAAGCAGGGATCCCGGGTTTGCGCTTGGGGAAAAGAGACTAGGCGCTGGCGTTGACGGCCATAGGCAGAGTCAGCGGCTCTGGCTCCTCTTCGGGGGGCAGCATCACCACCTCAGAGTTGTCGATGATGGCCTGCAGCTCTTCCCCATCGATGGTTTCGGCCTCCACCAAACGACGGGCGATCCGATCCAAGAGGGCACGGTTTTCCCGAATCAAGTAGGTGGCCCGTTGGTAGGCCTCGTTCACCAGCCGCCGCACCTCTTCGTCAATGAGGGCCGCTGTTTCCTCCGAGAAATCCCGTTCTGCGGCGATTTCCCGGCCCAGGAAAATGTTGGTGTACTGGCGACCTAGGGCTACATTTCCCAGGCGATCGCTCATACCGAAGCGGGTCACCATGTTGCGGGCGATGCGGGCCACCTGCTGCAGGTCGCTGGCTGCCCCTGTGGTGATCTCCGACTCTCCGTAGACCACTTCTTCGGCCACGCGCCCACCCAAGGCAACGGTCATCATGTTCTTCAGATGGGCACGGGTGGTTAGTCCCATGTCGTCATCGCTGGGCATGAACCAGGTGAGGCCACCTGCTTGTCCCCGGGGGATGATCGTCACTTTTTGGATGGGATCGTAGTTGGGCAAGAGGGATCCCACCAGGGCATGGCCCGCCTCGTGGTAGGCCACCAACTCCTTGCGCCGCTCGCTCATCAGCCGATCCTTCTTCTCTGGGCCGGCCAACACCCGATCCACCGCGTCGTTGATCTCGTCCATGGAGATCTCGGTGAGGTTGCGGCGGGCAGCCAGAATAGCCGCTTCGTTCAGGAGGTTGGCCAAGTCGGCGCCGGTAAACCCAGGGGTACGGCGGGCCAATTTCTCCAGATCCACATCGGCAGACAGGGTTTTGCCGCGGGCATGCACCTTGAGGATCTCCAGGCGGCCTTGGAAGTCGGGGCGATCCACCGTAACTTGGCGGTCGAAGCGACCGGGCCGCAGCAGCGCCGCATCCAGCACATCCGGTCGGTTGGTGGCCGCAATGACGATGATGCCGGAGTTGCCCTCAAAACCGTCCATCTCGGTGAGCAACTGGTTCAGGGTCTGCTCCCGTTCGTCGTTGCCACCTCCCAAGCCAGCTCCCCGCTGGCGACCGACCGCATCAATTTCGTCGATGAAGACGATACAGGGAGCATTTTGCTTGGCCTGCTCGAACAGATCCCGCACGCGAGAAGCGCCGACCCCGACAAACATCTCCACAAACTCGGAGCCGGAAATGGAGAAAAAGGGCACACCTGCTTCTCCGGCTACGGCGCGGGCCAACAGGGTCTTACCGGTGCCGGGCGGGCCCACCAGCAGCACCCCGCGGGGAATCTTGGCTCCCAAAGCGGTGAAGCGCTCTGAGTTTTTCAGGAAATCCACCACTTCTGCCAGCTCCAGCTTGGCCTGATCGATGCCGGCCACATCGTTGAAGGTAATCTGGGTTTTCGGCTCCATCTGCACCCGTGCCCTGGATTTGCCGAAGTTGAGAGCTTGGCTGCCTGGGCCATTTTGAGCCCGCCGCAGCAGGAAAAAGAGCCCCAGCAAGAGCAAAACCGGCAGGAAGAAGGTGCTGAGAATGCGCCCAAGTAGCCCCTCCTCTTGAACAGGGCGTACCGCCAGCTCCACCCCGTTGGCAACCAGGGTGTTCTCAAACTCAGGGGTAAGGGGGGGCAGATTCACCTGCACTTGGGTGGCGCGGTTGTTGATTTCTGCCTCGGCAATGGCAACCTGGCGACCATCCGGGGCCGTCTCCACCAAAACTTTGCTGACCTCGCCCCGTTCAACACGGCTGATCAGGTCGGAGTAGCTGATCTCCAAACGCTCAGGCGGGCGGGTACCCAAGAAGGTGGTGGCTAAAGAGATCAAGACGATGGCCAGTAGCGCATATAACCCCGCGCTTCTCCATTTCTTGTTTTTACCTTTCTGACTCACGGAAGTGTTTCCTCCCAAAGGGTGTTTTTGAATCGAACTCGCAGATGGTGACCTATGGGTAACAATCTGGGGTCGGGTGGGTTCTTGCAGCAACAGACTGTTAATTAATATTAACCTGACTGAGAGGGTTGCCGGGGATCCCTGCAATTCCCCTCTTCTGGCCGGGAGTTTGGGGATAGGATTGAGAGACCAAGGCTGGACCGTCAGTCAGAACAGGTGGTGTTTTTTCCATTCTCATTCCAGCTTGCCCAGGGATCCCTATGCTGACTCAACTGCGCGAACTGAGCATCACTGCCGACGGACGGTATCTCAGGGATGAGGAGCTGCAGTTCATGGAGACCTACCTAGCCTCCTTTGACCTTCGCCTGAGCGCCTATCGCAAGATCCAGGCGGCGGAAGCCCAGATCATCCGGGATGTGGAGATGAAAATGCGCGCGCTGGATCCCTACTTGCTCATGCGAGGGGTGGAAGACTTCAGCAACAAGTGGAAGGCTGACACCGTGCGGGTTTTGCGCCTCTCGGCTTTGGCCATGCTCCTGGACGATGAGCAACGCTACAAAGATCGATTTCTCTACTGGTTCCAGACCTTAATGCGGGCCTTCCGCACCCAACGCAGTTGCGAGGCCACCTATCGCTTCCTACAAGAAGTGATAGCCAATTACCTCACCCCCGAAGAAACCAAGTTGATCAGGCCGATTCTGGAAACCAACCGCACGCTGTTGGGCCTCAACTAGGCAGCCGTCTCAGCAGACTCTCCAGAACCAGCCGACTCCACCACCTCTAGCTCATCAGCTTGGAGATGGGCACGGAACTTGTTGTCAAACTGCACCTGAAAGGGAAAGTTGGCGCTGATCGGGCGGCCATTCCAATCTCGAAGCACGGCCTTCAGCTCCCCTTCCATGCCTTTGAGGTCGAAAGGTTGATTGCGATGTTCCGGGTGGTGATAGACAATCACGCTGGTACGCACCCGCACCCGATCTCCAACTTTCATGTCTTGCCCTCCTGAAAAGGCAGCATACTGCAGGAACCGACTGGAAACACTCTAACTCAATCTCTAAGCAAGCTTTCCGGATGTGGAGAAGTGTGTGGAAACTGAAACAGTAGTTTGCATTTTTCTCAAGTTCCCTCTCACTTTGGATGACCCGAGAACATCCCCTCAAACTCAAGCCATGAGCCCGACCCAAGGGATCCCCCTGACTGGCCACTGGATCCCTGCATTGTATACATCCTTCCAGAGAACTTTAGGGTGTGGCAAGGAAAATCAAATGAGGGCTTTCAACCTCATGGGATCCCTATTGGGCAGGAGATAGAGCTCAGTTTCGGAGGAAAAGGCAGCACCTATCCAATCTCAGCTTCCACCGGGATCTGGGAAAGAGAGAAGGCGACCTTTTGTTGCTCCACCAAGCGGTCGAATTCTCGCTCGAAAGTAACCAAGGCCCGGTTGGTTTTGCCCCCCAAGTAGAGCCCCGTCTCCGTTTGCAAAGCCCAGATTTGGCTGTAGCTGAAGTAGCTCATCACCACCCCCACCATCAACAGGCCAAATCCGAGATACACCGCAGGGATCCCTGGATCCGATTTAATTTGCAGTCCGGTAGCGCCGATCACCTCATCCAGATACAGAGTGAGGGGGTTGGGGAAGCGTTGGGGAGCGACCTCGTCGAGGGCCAAGCTCATGCCTTGGCGCAGGGATCCCATCCATTGCCCTTCAGTGTCGTAGAGGAGGGCTGTCCCCTGCAGATCCGGCAGCAGCAGCGTGAGGCCCTGGCTCATGTCCGGCTGGGTGGGCACAAAAGCGCCCCAGAGTTTGTTGCCTGCCTCGGTACGCACCGGCACCACCGGGATTTGAAAAGTGGGGCTGTTGTTGATGCGGATGCGGATGCTGTCGATGCTCCAATCGGCTTGGTAGAGGGTCACACCCCGGTAGGAGAGAGGATGGTTGACAGAAATGGTCTGACGTTTGACCTCCTGACCCTGATCCAAGATCGAGAGGTCGGAATAAAACTGCTTGACACGGCCATCGGGAGCGTAGTCAATCCAGAAGCGATTGGCCCGAATTTGCCAGGTGGGCAAGTGAGCGCGAGCCAGATCCCCTGCTCCGGTCAAGTGTTGAATGGAAGCCACGCTGCCGCTGGGAATGAGTTCTTGGGCCTTGAAGCCGCTAATGCTGCCCCAAATGGCCCCCAGCAAGATCAGCAGCATGCTGACATGCACCAAGATGGGGCCGATCCTGCCGATCAACCCTTTGCGGGCGTAGAGGTGATGGCCCTCCTGAAACACCAGGTAGCCCTGTCGGCGCAACTGCTGCGGCAGCCCTTGTAAGGATTGTTGGGGCAGATACGTCCAAAAGGGCAGGCGCTGAAAAGACTGCGGACGGGTGAGATAGCTCCAACGGCGGGCCCCCTTCAACATCGGCCATTGGCGCGTCAGGGAACAGGCGGCAAGGCTGCTGCCGAACAGGATCAAAATGGCCAGAAACCAAGGGGTGCGGTAGACGTGATCCAATCCCAAGTTCAGGATCACCCGCCACGTGAGAAAGCCAAACAGGGCCGGATGCTCCGGATAGTGGGCTTGATAAAAAGCCGCTGTTTCCTCTTGCTCGATCACCGTGCCGGTGGCGCTCAAGACCGCAATTGCCAACAAAAGGCCAATGGCCAGGCGCAGATCCGCCAGCAGCGGCAGCAGCTCATGACGAAAGTACCGCCGCAGCGAGGAAACCCAGCGGGCAAGCGGGAGAGAGTATATGACCATGAGAAGTTTGTCGGCTCAAGATTCAGACCGCTGCTCTTGCCAGGCAAGGTGCAGTCCCCAACAGGGTGCTGTAGGTGTAGCCCCATCTTAGCCTGCAGCAGCAGGGATCCCTTAGGCCCAAGCCAACAAGATTGTTACGCTGCCGAACCCCACCAACACCACCCCACTGGCATAAGTGAGCCAGCCCGACCAGCGCCGCAGGGCCAACAGTTGCTTCACCAACCCGGTAAACACCCCCGCCAGGAGCAGAGGAAAGGCCAATCCCAGCCCGTAAGCCAGCAACAGCCCACCCCCTACCCATGGCTGCCCTGTGGTGGAAACCCAGGCCAGCAAAGCCACCAAAACCGGCGTACTGCAGGGAGAGGCCACCAGGCCAAAAGTTAACCCCAGCAACACTGCCCGACCCAGCCTGGGCCATTCTCCGGGAATCTCGAGGCGGTTAAACCCATCGGGAAAACGCAGGGGGAGCACCTCCAACAAGTTCAGCCCCATCAAGATGGCAATTCCCCCCGCCACAGTGGGCCCAAAGGATCCGGTTTGTCCGTAAACGCGACCCAGCAAAGCTGCCGACAAACCCAGCAGGGTCAGGGTAAAAGCCACCCCAGCCGCAAAACCCAAAGATTGAGCCCAAACTTGCCGCCGCCCTTCCCCAGCCGTTTCCTCAGAAGCGGGGGTGTAGCCGCCGATGTAGCCGATGGTCACCGGCAGCACAGACAACGTGCAGGGGGAAAGACTGGTGAGCAAGCCGGCCAAGCCCACCACCAGCAGACTGACGGGAGAAAGGTGCTGCAGTTGAAACTGCACCAGCTCAGTTGCCCATTGTTCCAGTTGGTAAAGCCAAAGCTGAGCCGTGCTCAACATAAGCTCGATCTGTCCACATAAGCCCAAGGTAGCATGAACTCCCCCGCCCCCCTGGGATCCCCAGTCTTGGGGGAGTACGTCTACTGTCCATTCCCACCGCCCAGGTTGTGGAGAATTTCGCGAGGATGGTTGACCGGGAACTGCTGCCATTCTTGTTGAGTTCGTTGCAGCACCCGGAGCAATTCGTCCCACTTTTCGCCATCGATCAACCGCTCTATCTGTCGTAACTGGGCTTGGTAGCTGTGCAGGGCAGTCAGCAGCGCCTGCCGGTTGTGGCGGGCCATTTCCAAACCCAATTGCGGGATCCCTCCGCCAACACGGCTGGTATCGCGGAATCCGCTGCTGGCCAAAGTGCGGGCCAATTCCAGAATCGCGGGATCCCCTTCTTGGCTAACCGCTGCGATCAAACTGGCGCTGACCATAACTGGCAAATGGCTGATCCAGGCCACCGCTCGGTCATGGCGTGCGGGATCCGTGAGGACAGCTTCTGCGCCAACAGCAGCAATCAGTTCTTTCACCGCATCGAGAGCCTGAGGTTGGGTCTCGGCGATGGGAGTGAGCACGTAGGGCCGCCCCCGAAACAAGTCAGCTTCTGCCGCTTGGATCCCTTGCAGGCTTTTGCCGGCCATGGGGTGCCCCCCCACAAACCAGGGCCACAATTCGGTTGCCGGAGCAACGATGGGCTGCTTAACCGAGCCGACATCGCTCACCACGGTTTCTGCCGACAAATAAGGCAACAGGGCGGCTAGCGTGGTCAACACCTGCTCCAGAGGGGTACAGATCAGCACCATTTGCGGATCAAAGCAAGCCAACTGGGCCAACTCGGTTCCACAGCCTTGGACAGCACCCCGTTCCAGAGCCTGTTTGCAGGTGGCCGGGTTGCGGCTTATCCCCCAGACGGGATATCCCTTTTCAGTCAGTTTGAGGGCCAGGGATCCGCCAATCAACCCCAACCCGACAATGGCAATGCGCATAGTATCTCAGTAAGCCAGTGAAACTCCTTTTTGGACACCACCAACAACCGCTTCCAGGTGTAGTAGGAGGCTGCTCCCGTAGCTCAGCGATACTCGCCACCGGCGGGCAAGCCTAGTTCCTTCCGAAGCTCCCGCCGCAGCAGCTAAATTCTCGGCCAGGGACTGTCCACTTGTCCATTTTTAAGTCAATATAGGGGTAACATCCGGGCTTGCTTGCCCTGCGGATTCGTGGTAGCCAAACTGGCCTCCGACAGGAAAAACAAGGGCAGGCCTTGGATGTATTGGTAGGAGCTCGGCCCGCTGTGGACTGCTGTTGCGCCGAAGGGATCCCAGCCTTTCGTGCCGGCTCAGCGCAGTTCTTCTTCGCTTACTCAAGAGCAGGTGTCCCTCTTCTCAGCGATTCTCCAGAACTGTACCCATCGAGCCACTTTCACAGCGGGCTCGGCTTTTGGCCTGCGAGTTCCCGCTTTAACCCCCGTTGGGGAGCACTCTGTCGTTTAGGAGATTCTATGCCTAGTGAACCCAAAACCCGCAAGAGCCGTGAAAGCACTAACCCGCGCCCGCGCGACCGTCGTCGTGAATCGGCCAAAGGGAGCAAAGGGGCAGTCTCAGCCACCCATCTCTCCTTGCCGAAGTTAATTCAAGAGAATGCGGTGCTCCAATCTCGCAGCCAGTTGTTGTTGATGTACAGTGACTTCCAAACCGAAATGCCCAACGATGGCAAAACCGGTGTGGGCACCTGGCTACAGTCTCGACTCAAGGAGCACGGCATGCCCAGCCTGCTGCGTTTTGGCCCCCGCTCCCGCCCCCAGGTTTTCCGCCGCGATGAATTTTCCGAGTGGATTACGCTGGCTCTGGCCTCTGTTAACCCCAACAGCGATACTGCCCCCCAAGAGCACCTGAGCTAGGCCGGAAGGGGAAGTTGAGCGGTAGAAGCAGAGGTTGCTGGCCCAGGGATCCCGCCACGCCCGTTGAGGGAAGAGGGTGAACTGGGCTTTTCTGTATCCGGCAACAGCAGGTCGCGGATGAGGCGAGCTGCCGAGCGTTGCAACCAGCGGGAGGCCAATTGACGGCCCAGTTGTTGAGCTTCCGGTTTGGCAGCCACCTTGGCAACGATCGGCAGAAGCTGCAGCGGCTGAAAGCTCGGGTTGCTGCTGAGGAGTTCCCACAGACGCTGCAAATGAGCCAAGCCATCTGAGCCACCCTGGGATCCCGAGCTGGAAAAGAGCACATCCACTAGGCGCTCCCGCAGGAAAGCGCCCCGCTCAGAAAAGATAAAATCAACGGCCTTTTCCAGGGATCCCTGTAGATCAAAATCCTCGCTGTTGACGGCGTTGCGCAGCAGGTTCTCCAGGCGGTTCCAGCGAAATTGCCCCTGGTTAAACAGCAGCTCCCGCAGAGATACGCGCAGCTCCGGGGCCGGGTCGGTGAGCAGGCGCTGAGCCACGTAGGGATAGGCCACGCTCAACACCTTAAAGTTGGGATCCAGGCCGATGGCGATCCCTTCCAGGGTGAGCAAAGAGCGGATGATCAAGGCGTAGTAGGCGGGAACTCGAAAGGGAAAGTCGTACATCACCCCCGAGAGCCGATCGGTGATGCTCTTGAAATTCAGTTCGGAGACCGATTTGCCCATCGCTTCGGCGAAGACAGCCTCCAGAGCAGGGATGATGGGAGTCAGGTCGGTATCTGGATCCAGGAACTCCAAGTCCACGTAGTCTTGGGCCAGCCCGGCAAAGTCTCGGTTTACCAAATGCACAATCGCCTTGATCAGGCCGTAGCGCTGATGGGGCGCGATGGTGCTCATCATGCCGAAATCGATATAGGCCAGCCGCCCGTCGTACATGGCCAAGAGGTTGCCCGGGTGGGGATCGGCGTGGAAAAAGCCATTTTCCAAAAGCTGCTTGAGGGAGCAATTGACACCGATCTCGATCAAGTGCCGTCCATCCAGCCCTGCAGCAGCGATTTTGTCAACCTGAGTCAGCTTGATGCCATCAATCCACTCCATCGTCAGCACCTTGGTGCGGGTGTACTCCCAGTAAATTTTGGGAGCGTAGATGGAGGGGTGACGGTACAGCGCCAGGAACCGCTCGGCATTGCGGCCCTCCTGCGTGTAGTCCATTTCTTCGTAGAGGCGCCCGGCAAACTCATCGACGATGCCCACCAGGTCGCTGCGGATGCGGCGGAAAGTGCGTTTGGCCCAGGCGGCCAGGCTGCGGACAATATACATGTCGAGAGAGATGCGCCCAATCAAGTCGGGCCGCTGCACCTTGACGGCGACTTTCTCCCCGCTGTGCAAGTAGGCCTGGTACACTTGCCCCAAGCTGGCGGCGGCAATCGGCTCGGGGCTGATTTCTCGAAAGATTTTGTCTACGGGTTTGCCGATTTCCGACTCGATGAGGGCAAAAGCGATGGCATTGTCAAAGGGGGGCAGCTCATCCTGCAGTTTGGCCAGTTCCTCCAGAAACAGGGGCGAAACCAGATCGGGACGGGTGGAGAGGGCTTGGCCGATTTTGATGGCTGTCGGCCCCAATTCCGTGAGGATCTCCCGTAGCCGGGCCGCATGTTTGGGGCGATTCTTCAGTTCTACTCCCCGCCAGCGATCCCAAAACACCCAGGCCAACAAGCCCAAAAAAGGGGTGATCAACTGAAACAGGCGCCGCACCACCAGATCCCAGCGCCCTCGATATTGCTTGGCCAACTGCTCTGGGTCGTAACGCAGGCTCAACTCCGGTGCCACTCCCAGATTTGCTGGCGGGATGGTCATAACCGGAGAGTCCGCCGCTGCGGAACCCAAGTTATGCTGCCTCGCTGCTGTTGTCACTACCGGTGTTGACGGTGTTGCGCCCATAGATGCCCCAACGGATTCCGTAACACATCTTAACTTGCTGGCTCAGCCTGGCGACTCTTGGAGGCGGCCACCGGCCTGCTCGATTGGGCTTGAAAAGGCCGGCCAAACCTTCAGAAAAGGATCTTCATCCTCTCCCGGAGAAGGTGACAGCAGCCCACCTACGGGGATCCCCACCAAAACTAGAATGGGAAAACTGCGCTCTCTGCCTCTGTGTCTGGATCTCCCCCTCTACGGCCTGCCGAGCCGAGTGTGACCGGATTTGCAGCCCTTAAGGCGCGCCACCTGCTGTTGGCCTTCTTGGTGATCAACCTGGGGGTAGGTTTGGGAGCCGTGGCTTTGGCCCAGATGTTGCATCTCCCACCGGATGATCCACTGCTGGCCTACCTGGTCTATTGCTCCACTTTTGTCCTCACCTGTATCTGGAGCTGGCGACGGGGGCAGCAAGCCCATCTGCAGATGAGACGGCTGTGGGGCAACTGGCGGGCTGCTATTCCTTGGGGATCCCTGCTGCGGGTGGTGCCGGCTTTGGTAGTGCTCTCCATCGGCACAACTTTACTGATGATCTACCTGATATCTTGGCTTGCACCAGAGCTGGCGGAGTCGATGCTGCACTCACTGGGGGAAGAGGATAGGGAAACGGCCTGGCCGCAGATGTATCAGGGGTTGCGCTGGCTCTCGATTGGGGTGGTGGCCCCCATAACGGAGGAGTGGCTGTTTCGCGGCATCTTGCTACACCGCTGGGGCCTCAAGTGGGGCCTCTCCAGAGGTCTGCTGGCTTCTTCTGGGGTATTTGGCCTGCTGCACCCCAACCCCGTCGGGTTGACGGTGTTCGGCCTGGTGATGGGCCTGTTCTACCTGCAGACCCGCTCCCTGACCTTGCCTGTCTTGGCTCATGCCTTGAACAATCTCTTGGCTTTAGCGCTGGGATCCCTAGGAGGGGGAAGGATGGAACCAGCTGATCCAGTCGGGGCTTTCCACCTCTACTTTGGCCTGTTCTGTCTGGGGATAGCTGGGTTCATTTTGGTTCCCTTCGTCCGCTTCCATTGGCCGGAGCGTGGGGCTTGCTTGCCCTATTTCCTGAACCGCTGAGTATTGACTTCCTCACACTTTCCCTCCTGTCTGACGGACTTGTCTGACAGAAGAGCGCTGCCGTGGGATCCCCATGGGAAGTAGCGGAGGTTTGATTGATAAGGAATGCAAAGAAAACGCCAAAAACTGTCACTCGATCTCGGGAAAAAGCTGTGTGGATGGGGATATCCTGAAATAGGCAGCAACAGATTCCAGTGCAAAGTTTAGCTGTGGCTCGCTGGCCGATGGGGTAGTCGTTGGGCCGGGGGTCAGCCCAGAGGGTCAACATGGAAAGGCGGTCTTTTCTGCAAAAACTGATCCTGGTTGCTGCCGGTCTTGGCCTATCCCCTGGCTGGTTGAGGGGCCGGGCTGAGCGATATGGGCAAGCTTTGGCGGCTGGCTCCCGCAAGCTGGCTGTTCTCATCGGTATTAACCGCTACCTTGGCGAGGGATCCGCGCTACAAGGGTGTTTGACAGATGTGGAGTTGCAGCGGGAGCTACTCCTCTATCGCTTTGGTTTTGACCCGGCAGACATTCTCACCCTTACCGATGGGGCAGCCACGCCGGCTGGGATCCAATCGGCCTTTGCAGAGCACTTGGGGGGTCAAGGTCACACGGCTGAAACGGTAGTGGTGCAGTTTAGCGGCTATGGCCAGTGGCGGCTGGGATCCGCGCCCAACTGTTGGCAGCCGGTGCTGCTGTTGTCTGGCTCTGAGGGAGTGGCAGCAATGGAGCTAGACAGCTTTTTCCGGCTTTTGGAAGGCTTGGGCACTGCCCAGATCACCACCCTTCTGGACTGTGGCTTTACCTATGTCTCGCCGTCGGTGCGAGGCAACTTGCAACTGCGTTCCCGTCCCCCAGCCGCGATCTCGGACTCCAAGGACTCCGTCCCGCTGGCGCGATCGGAGCCGCAGCGGGTTTGGCCGTCTCCGCCCAAGGGCTTGCTGATTTCGGCCACCACCCCGCAAGACTTGGCAGCAGAAGCCGCTTGGCCAGGATTCTATGCTGGGGTACTCACCTATCTGCTGACGCAGTACCTGTGGGAAACCACGCCTGCCACTCGTCTGCTGGTGGCCTTTAACCAAGTGGTTAGCCGGCGAGAGCTGGGCCTATTCGCCTGCCAACGCCCCACCTTGGAAGGCAAAGACACTGCTCGACACATCCACCCCTATTTTCTCATGCCCACACCGGCAGGGGTCAGCGGGGTAGTTCAAGAAGTGAAGGGAAATCGGGCTCAGGTGTGGTTAGGCGGGATCCCATCGGCGGCCCTGTGTGGTTTGCAGCCGGGTACTCTTTTGGTTCCCATTCCCGCCGATCCTTCCGCCTCTTCGCCGACGCCGCTGCTCATGCGTTCTCGCAGTGGGCTGTTGGCTCAGGTTCAGATGGCCAGTCCGGAAGGGCAGCTTCCCCCTGTGGGCACACCTTTGCGGGAGCAGCTGCGCGGCCTCTCCAGCACGCTCAAGCTTTTGGTTGGCCTAGAGGAGAACCTGGGCCGCATTGAAAAGGTGGATCTGACCAATGCCATTGCCGGCTATAGCTGGATGGAAACGGCCAACCCCCGCGAGCGACAGGTGGACTGTTTGTTGGGCCGCATCACCCCGGAAATGGCCACTGCTTTTAGGACTCCGTCCCGCTGGCGCGAACGGTCGGATACCCTGCTCAAACCCCTGGAAGTGAACAGCTACAGCCTGTTCTGGCCGGGGCGAGAATTGCTCCTGAATTCCTGTGGCCCAGCAGGAGAGGCTGCAGCAATGGCCGTCCAGCGGTTAGCTCCCCGTCTTGCCCATCTGCTGGCTGCCAAACGTTTGCGCACCACTCTCAATGCTGTTTCCTCTTCCTTGGCGGTGGTGGCGGAGTTGGCTGTCAAAGGTAGAGCTGCCAATCGCGCCAGCGGGACGGAGTCCTTAGCTCCCTCGTTGGCGGCACGCCTTGTCCAGTCTGTAGCCTCTGCTCCTGCTGAGGTGGGTATGCAGCGGTTTACGCGAGGGGATCCCTTGCATCTCACCCTTTGCAACAACAGCGAGCAGGATCTCTACGGCTACCTGTTGCTGATCGACCCGACCGGACAACTGCACCTGCTGGCCCCCCTGCCTCAGGACAACTTCACCACACCTCTTCGCTTGGAAGCCAAGAGCAGTTTAACTTTGCCACCCTTGCCGGAGGTCGATGGCGAGCTGCGCTCTGCTGTGAGCTCTGACTTGCTCACCTGTCAGGCCCAAGGGCTGACGGAGCTGTTGTTTGTGGCCAGCACCCGCCCCCTGTCCGCCAGCTTGGAAGCCCTCAAGGCTATGGCCCGCAAACTGGGGGTAGCCCGTTCGCCGATGTTGCTCAATGGGCCGCTGGAATGGACGCAAACGCTCCTCGAGGAGTTGACTCAGCGTGCCTCCGAAGGGGATCCCGACTTGCGTTGGCTGGATCCCGCCCAATCCATCACCCTTTCCCTTACCTATTTGCTGGTTTAGCTCAGCAGCAGGGCAAACAAGCCACAGAGGGCAATACCATCGAAAACCCCGGCCCCGCCAATGCTGAGAATGCCAGAGCAGTTGCGCCGCAGGACTTCTGGCAGATGCAGGAGATCTGCCCCGATCACCGTGCCCAAAACTCCACCAGCAAAGGCCACTGCCGGTGCCTGGTCCCCTGCCCAAAACAGAGCGGCTAAGGCTGCCGTAGCCGGGGCAATTAGAGGATTCATCTGAATGCCGATCCCGGGCACCACGTGGGAAGCATAGTAGCTGACCAAGGTTACCAGCGCCGTTACCGCCAGGATCAGCACGCTATCGGCCCGCCCAAATTGGTATAGGGCCAAGAGCACCGGGATCAGCCCCCCGCCCACGTTTAAGGCAATCACCGTCTCCTGGGAAAGCTTGGTCAAAGGGATCCCCCAGAACTGCCGCATCCACAAGCTAGCTAGGTCTTCTACCAGCGTCACCTCGCATTTCACCCGATAGAGGGGAATATTGACCGAGCTGCCCACCAGGATGGCCAGCAGCAGTAACAGCGCTCCCTCCCGCGAGAACCCCAGCTTTCCCACCGCCAGCGCCACCACATCCACTGCCAGCCCCAGCCAGAGGAAAGGCAGCAGCAACACCAGCATGAAAAACAACAGCAGCGAGACCGGCAGGTAGAACATGGCAGGGATCCCAACTTTTCTTCAGCCTATCAGGACTCGGTTCAACTTTTCTCAGCTGCGTGCCCCCTGAGAAAGTAAGGACTCCGTCCCGCTGGCGCGATAGGTTTGCAACTAAACTTTATTCGTTTCAGGATCTCAAAGGCCAAAAATGAGGTTGCGAATATCCCGATCGCGTTAGCGGGACGGAGTCCTTGAAATATTGCGGCCAGCCCTCCAGTCGCCAGGAGTTTTAGCCATAACGATTTGATAGCGCGGATCTCCATAAAACCGAATTTTGATGTGATTAGATTCTTCAACAGTCTCGAAGCAAAGGTCGCGCAGATACTGTTCAGTATGAATGTTCCACTTGCGGTAGTCTCTGAAGATGTAGCCCTACAGGACAGGCCGGCAGAGGTGCTGCAGATCCTGGGCTAGGCATGGCCCGCTACTACGGGAATGGGGGGATGCCTGCTGGCGAGACTCCGCCACACCAGGGATCCCAGCCCAACAGCCACTCTGGTCGCAGGGACGCCGTTCCCCAAGGCGCGGCAAACGAGCCCCAGCAGGACAGACCACAGCAAAACAACCAATACCCACAAGACTAGACCCAACAGCGGGCCCGCCAAGCCTGCTTCCAGATTGGTCAAAAACTGAAGGCCACCATCACCAACATCAAGGGCAACGAAGTTACTTTCCAGATTTCGGGCCCCGACATCAAGCTCACCCCAAGGGAACCCTCCCTCTCGGTGGAGCAAGAGGTAGAGGTGAAGGTTCTGGGCCTTAGAGAAGATAAAGGACTCCGTCCCGCTGGCGCGATCAGAGAAGATAGCAGAATCGGCAAAGTCCAGCTGCTCTGGGCGCAAAGCAAGACAGAGCTCTCGAAAAATTTGAGTTAACCGCCTATCATGCAGACCATCATCATGACTGTGGGCACCTCCTTGCTCACCAACCTTGACAAAGACCTGCAGCCGCAGCGCCCCTGGGTGGGACAAAAAACCATCGGGGATCCGGAGCAAGCGCTGGCCTGGATGAAAAGAACCGATCTGGAGCTGATCAGCGCCGATCGCGCCAGCGGGACGGAGTCCTTAACCAACACCTACTACCGCCTGGATCCCACCCCCGGCGATGCTTTGGTTCTGCTGCACTCCGCAACCCCCCATGGGCTGGAGTGTGCCCGGATTTTGAAGCTCTTCTTTGAAAGAGAACTGGGCCAACAACAGGTTTCTCTGGTGCCCCTTCCCGGCATCGACTACGAGCTAGAGGGATCCTCTCTGGAGCGGATGGCCGAGCTGTTGAAACAGTTGGCAGAGAGCGCCAAGGGGATCGTCACCTTTGCCGCCACCGGTGGGTTCAAAGCCCAAGCCATGATCATGGCTGTGGTGGGCAGCCAATTGGGGATCCCAGTTTGCTACATCCATGAGCAATACAAGTCTTTGGTCTACCTGCCCTACCTACAGCCGGAAGTTCAGCCCCGGATCCCTCGGGCAGGTCTTCCCGATCGCGCCAGCGGGACGGAGTCCTTTTCAGGCCGACCTCGCTCCGAAGTCATCCAGCTGCAGGTCGACAGCAGCCACCACCGTCCTCGCAGCTGGGTCAAGGTGGAAAAACTCCTGCGAGACATTCCCTGGGTGGATCTGGTCCGCTACGACCCGCACGCTTACTCTGCCCCCAAAAACAGCGTCAAAGCTGCAAACCGCAAAACAGAGGACGGCCGCCACATCTTGTGGATCCATCTCCACCAGAGCCAGGACACCCACCTTGCTGTCAGGGTAGAGACCACCGGTTACACCCCTGAGCACCTGGAGCAGGCCGCCGCTGAGTTGCGGGAGCGCTTGGGTCGTCTGGTGTGAGTTCCCCCCAGGGAAGGAACAGGCCAAGATCCACCCCCGGCCTTTCGCGAGGTGAGCGCGGGGCATTTTGTGGCTTGTCACCTGGTGCCCTAGGTAGCCCTCAAGGGATCCCGGCCACGCCGGTTTGGCGGGCAGCCTGGATTACCGCAGCGGCCACCTGAGGAACCACCCGCCCGTCGAAGACCGAGGGGATGATCCACTGGGGATCCAACTCTTCGGCAGGGATCAAGGCAGCAATGGCTTGAGCGGCAGCCAGGCACATCTCGGTGTTGATCTGCTTGGCGCGGCAGTCGAGGGCGCCGCGAAACACGCCCGGAAAGGCCAGCACGTTGTTGATTTGGTTGGGGTAGTCGCTGCGGCCCGTGGCCATCACTGCCACCCGATTGCCCACCAGCTCCGGCTGGATCTCGGGCACCGGGTTGGCCAGGGCAAAGACGATGGGATCCGGTGCCATTTTTTCTACCATCTCCACTGTCAGGGCATTGGCCACGCTCACCCCAATAAACACATCCGCTCCCACCAAGGCTTCCGCCAGGGATCCCTTCTCCTCGACGGCAATGGCCGCCTTCTCGGGGGTGAGATCGGAACGGGAGCGGCTGAGGATCCCTTGGCGGTCGCAGACCAGGATGTGGGCTGCCCCGGCCCGCCGCAGCAGTTGCGTCACGGCAATGCCGGCTGCCCCGGCCCCGTTGAGGACAATGCGCACCTCGTCTAGGCTCTTTTTCACCACTTTCAGGGCATTCAGCAGCGCCGCCAGCACCACAATGGCGGTGCCGTGCTGATCGTCGTGAAACACCGGCAGGTTGAGGCGGGCCTTGAGCTGAGACTCAATGGCAAAGCAGCGAGGGGCGCTGATGTCTTCCAGGTTAAA
The DNA here is from genome assembly GCF_054060415.1 of Thermostichus sp. OS-CIW-32. Taxonomy (NCBI): domain Bacteria; kingdom Bacillati; phylum Cyanobacteriota; class Cyanophyceae; order Thermostichales; family Thermostichaceae; genus Thermostichus; species Thermostichus sp. OS-CIW-32. The sequence continues at coordinate 212,529 of NZ_JBSSDD010000004.1, forward strand.
GCCGCCAAATCCCGGCGCCAGGCGCACCACCGTCTCCACAATTTCCCCCACCTCCTGAGTGGCCAGGCACAGAGGAAAGGCATCGATATCGGCAAAGCGCTTGAACAGCGCCGCCTTCCCCTCCATCACCGGCAAAGCTGCCTCCGGGCCGACATTCCCCAAGCCCAGCACCGCACTGCCATCGGTTACAATGCCTACACTGTTGCCCTTGATGGTGTACTCATAGACCGCGGCGGGGTTGGCAGCAATTTCTAGGGAAACCCGCCCCACCCCCGGCGTGTAGGCCATGGCCAGATCGGCGGCGCTCTCCAGGGGGCTTTTGGCCACCACCTGCAGCTTTCCCCCGCGGTGCAGCTCAAAGGTGCGGTCCACCGCCCGCTCCACCTTCACATTGGCCAAGGAGGCAACGGCGGCGTAAATTTGCTGAGCATGCTCGCTGCTGACGGCATCTACACAGATTTCTCGCACCGTTTCTGCTGCCGATTGGTGGATGAGATCGATCTGGCTGAGGCTGCCTCCCACTTCCGCAATGGCCTGGGTGACGCGGGCTAGGGCTCCCGGCTGGTTGAGCAGGCGAATGCGCAGGGCAATGCTATAGCTAGAGCTGGGGGTAAGTTTTGTCATAGCTCCCTATGGTAGACGAAAAATCCGCTTCCGACTTGCACACCCTGGCCAACTGGCTGGAGGGCTACTACAGCAACCGCACCCAGGCGATGGCAGAGCCGGTGTGGTTTGTGCCGGTCAGCCTTTGGTACGTGCGCCTTCCCCACCTGTTCTCGGAGGGGATCGGCTTTTTTACCGAGCAATTTAACCAGCACACGCCGGGCCAGTTTTATCGCAGCCGGGTGCTCCAGGTATTGGGGGATCCCTTGCGGATCGAGAACTACAAATTGCGGGATCAAGCAGCTTGGGCAGGTGCCTCTCAGGATCCGCAGCGCTTGGCGCAGCTCTCCTTGGCCGACCTGGAGCATTTGCCCGGTTGTCGCATTTTGGTGGAAAAGCGCCCAGACTGCTACCACGGCGAAATGCTGCCAGGTGGAGAATGTCGTCTGAACCCCGGGGATAGCACCTATATCCACATCGAGTTCGACCTCACCCCCAGCGAATTCATCACCTGGGATCGGGGCTTTGACGCCGCCACTGGCCAACAAACCTGGGGATCCCGCGCCGGACCCTACCGTTACCAAAAAGGGATCCCACCGGCCTCTTCCCCTCGCCCTTGGGGAGAGAGGGACAGGGGGTGAGGGCCAGAAAACAGTCAGGGGAACAAAAAAGGCAACAGATCTCGAAATCCTTTGCGCAGCCTGAGCAAAAAGATCAGCCGTTCCACCTCGGGGGAGACGGATCCGGTTTCGGGCCGAGCTGCCAAGGCTTCCTGGAGTTCCAGAGCCTCGGCGGCGGCGAGGGGCTGATTATCGACCGGGGAGCGAGCCCGCAAGTCGGGCTGGGCCCGCAGCACCTCCTCAGGGATCTCAGAAGCGGGGGGCAGAGCCAAAGCCTGATCTGGGGGATACAGCAGGAACACCAGCAGACTGGCCCATCCACCGCTCCTTCTGGCCCAATGCTGTCGGTTCACCTGGTCGGATCTCCCGGCTAACTCCACCCTAATCCTAGCCACCCCAAAGACCTCAGCCCGTCTCTCGGCACCGCAGAACCGGCACGGTGAGATCATGAAAGGATCCCAGGTGTATTCCTCGCGGGTTCAATTCTTCAACATCCGACTCAGGAGCTTGCCAAGGCTATTTTTTGGATCCAGCCATCCTAGCTGGCCATGGCTTCCGAGCGCTCTTGGATCACCCGATCCACGATGCCGTAAGCCTGAGCTTCCGTGGCCGAGAGGTAAAAGTCTCGCTCCACATCCCGCTCGATTTTCTCCAGCGGTTGGCCGGTGGTTTGCGCCAAGATCTCGTTCATGCGTCGTTTGACTCGCAGAGTTTCGCGGGCGCGAATTTCAATGTCGCTGGCTTGGCCTTGGATCGTGCCCAGCGAAGGCTGGTGCAGCATGATGCGGGAGTGGGGCAGGGCAAACCGCTTGCCCTTGGTGCCAGCAGCCAACAAAAAGGCTCCCATTGAAGCTGCTTGGCCCACGCAAACCGTAACGATATCTGGCTTGATGTGGTTCATGGTGTCGTAGATGGCCATGCCCGCCGTCACAGAGCCACCGGGAGAATTGATGTACATCACAATGTCCTTTTGCGGATCCTGCGAGTTGAGGTAGAGCATCACCCCCACGATGGTATTGGCCAAGCTATCGTCAATGGGCTCGCCGATAAACAAAATCCGCTCTTGGTACAGGCGATCGTCAAGGCTAATCCACTGGCTATAGGGCTCGCCGGGCAAACGGTAGGGAACCCGAGGCACTCCAATCGGCATAAGTTTCTCCTGGCAAAGTATGAAACACAGAACGACGCGCTTGTAAGATATCTTCCGCGCTCAAATCCAGCTGGGGCAAAACCGAGGAAACAATGCGTCCAGATCCAGTTTTGACCTCGCCTTCGTATTCTCCGCCAACCCAGCGCACCGCGGAAACGGACTGCTTGGCGGGATCCACAATCCAGTATTCCGGGATCCCACGGGCAGCATAATCTTTGCGCTTGTCTTGATCATCGCGTTTTTCATGGTCCACTCCGGGGCAAACCACCTCCTCCACCAGCAGCGGCGGGGGCATGGGCAGCCGAATGGTTCCGCAACCGTTTCCCAGCAAGCTCACATAGCGGGATGCAAAGCCATCACCTCTGGATTGCGCAACCGAGCCTTGGCTGCGGACACTTCGACCTCAACTTGGCCCAAGCTCAGGCGTTGGATGGGCAAAAACTTGGGCAATTCCGCAACCAGAAACAGCTCAATGAGGGTGTTCATACGCTCCTCGGCTTCCCGAATGGACCCGTCTTCAGGTTCAACCCGTCCTTCATAAAGCCCGTCCGTGAGGCGTAGGTACTCCCCCACCGTCAAAGGCTGTACGGGAACTTGAACCATCGACGGATCCCTCTGCTTTAGTTTTTGGCTGCTGCCAACCTCGGCAAGACTTTGGAACTGGTCAACACCTGATCGATAAGGCCGTAGGCTTTGGCCTCTTCTGGTGTCATGAAAAATAGCCGCTCCGTGTCCTTCTTGATGCGCTCCATAGGCTGGCCCGTGCTGCGGGACAGTTGCTCCAGCATCATGTTGCGCAAAGTCAGAATCTCGCGGGTGCGAATTTCGATGTCGCTGGCCTGTCCACGGGTGCCCCCATAGGGCTGGTGGAGCACGATCGTGGCATTGGGCAGACTGGCCCGAAATCCTTTGGCTCCTGCTGCCAATAACATGGCCGCCATCCCAATGGCATTGCCGATGCAGATAGTATGCACAGGCGGCTTGATGTAGTTCATGGTGTCCAGAATGGCAAAGGCCGCTGTGTCGTAGTTATAGGTGCCCGTCGAGTTGATGTACATCTTGATCGGCTTTTCCCGATCCTCGTACTGCAGATACAGCAGTTGCTCGATGATCAGCTTGGTGACGTTGGCATTCGACTCCTCTGCAAGGGGCAAGCCCAGGTAGACAATGCGCTCCTGCAGCAGCAGCGAAGCCAAATCTGGGGGTGGGGTACGAACCGGAGCGCCGCCATAGTAGTAGTAGGTCGATTGCACCATGCCAGAGATCTCCTACGCCTGGGTCTGTTCAACTGAAAAACACCAGAAAAACAACACTTGAGGACCACAAGGGATCCGCAGCATCCCAACGGATCCCTTGCACTCTGAGGACCTCTCAAAGCCAGCTTTACTCCGCCCCTTGAGGCAAGAGAACCCGCTCCGGCTCCGTGACCAGCACCTTGGGCTTGCGCTCCTCATCCACATCGATGAGCACCTCCGATCCCTCCCGGACATGCCCAGTCAGGATCTCTTCCGCCAGGATGTCTTCCAGCAGGCGTTGGATGGCGCGGCGCAGCGGGCGTGCCCCGTAGCTGGGGTTATACCCCTCCTCCACCACCAAGTCTTTGAAGCGGTCGCTGACTGTAAGGCGGATTTTCTTCTCCGTCATGCGGTCAAACACTTCCTTGAGCAGGATGTCGGCAATCTGCTTCACCTCATCCTTGGTCAGTTGCCGGAAGACGATGATCTCGTCCACGCGGTTGAGGAACTCCGGACGGAAGTACTGCTTCAGCTCCTCGTTCACCAGGTTGCGGATGCGGTTGTAGTTGGCATCCTCGTCGTTGGTGTTGAACTCGAAGCCGAGGCTGCCGCCGCCCTTCTCGATGACCTTCGAGCCGATGTTAGAGGTCATCACGATCAGGGTGTTCTTGAAGTCCACCGTGCGGCCCTTGGCATCGGTCAGGCGGCCATCCTCCAGGATTTGCAGCAATAGGTTAAACACATCCGGGTGCGCCTTCTCGATCTCGTCGAAGAGCACCACCGTGTAGGGGCGACGGCGTACCGCCTCGGTGAGCTGACCTCCCTCGTTGTAGCCCACATACCCCGGCGGGGATCCGATCAGCTTGCTGACCGTGTGCCGCTCCATGTATTCCGACATGTCGAGGCGGATCATGGCCGACTCGGAGCCGAAGAAGTAAGCTGCCAAAGCCTTGGTCAGCTCGGTTTTGCCCACCCCTGTTGGGCCGGAGAAGATGAAGCTGGCGATGGGGCGGTTGGGATTTTTCAGCCCCACCCGAGCGCGGCGGATGGCCCGGGAGATGGCCCGCACCGCTTCGTCTTGGCCGATGATGCGCTGGTGCAGGGTTTCTTCCATGTTCAGCAGCTTCACTGACTCGCTTTCCGTCAGCTTGGCCACTGGCACCCCCGTCCAGGCGCTGACCACTTGGGCCACGTCCTCTTCGGTTACCTCGGGCATTTCGCTGCGGCTGCTCTCCTCGGCTTTTTTGGCAGCGGCAATGGCGCGGATCTGCTGCTTGATCTCCATCTCCCGATCCCGCAGCTCACCAGCCTTGTCGAAGTTCTGGGCCCGCACCGCAGCGTCTTTCTCCTTGAGCACTCGCCGCAACTCTTGATCCAGCTCCCGGGCCGCCGGGGGCAGTTGAGAGTTGATCAGGCGCACCCGCGAAGCAGCCTCGTCGATCAAATCGATGGCCTTATCCGGCAGGAAGCGGTCGGAGATGTACTGGTCGGCCAGCTTGGCGGCTGCATCCAAGGCCGCATCGGAGATCTTCAGCTTGTGGTGCTGCTCGTAGCGCTCCCGCAAGCCAAACAGGATCTCGATCGTCTCGGAGACTGTCGGCTCGCCTACCATAATGGGCTGGAAGCGACGCTCCAGAGCAGCATCCCGCTCGATGTGCTTGCGGTACTCATCCAGAGTGGTGGCGCCGATGCACTGCAGCTCGCCGCGGGCCAAAGCAGGCTTGAGGATGTTGGCGGCATCAATCGCCCCTTCCGCAGCCCCGGCCCCGATCAGGGTATGCACCTCGTCGATGACCAGGATGATGTTGCCGGCATTGCGGATCTCATCCATGATTTTCTTGAGGCGCTCTTCAAACTCGCCGCGGTACTTGGTGCCGGCCACCAGCAAACCAATATCCAGGCTGATCACCCGCTTGTCGGCCAAAATATCCGGCACATCCCCCTGCACGATGCGCTGGGCCAAACCTTCGGCAATGGCAGTTTTGCCTACCCCCGGCTCGCCAATGAGGACGGGGTTGTTCTTGGTGCGGCGGCCCAAGATCTGGATCACCCGCTCGATCTCCCGCGTCCGACCGACCACCGGATCCAGCTTGCCCTCCTGGGCCAGTTGAGTTAGGTTGGAGCCGAATTCGTCCAGGGTGGGCGTTTTGGTGCGGCTGGAGGATCCCCCCCCCGCCGTCACTTCGGCGGTCTCGCCCAACATGCGGATCACCTGGGTGCGCACCTTGGAGAGATCCACCCCCAGGTTTTCCAAAACGCGGGCTGCCACCCCTTCCCCTTCTCGGATTAGGCCCAGGAGCAGGTGCTCAGTGCCGATGTAGTTGTGGCCGAGCTGGCGGGCCTCTTCTAGGGAGAGTTCCAGCACTCGCTTGGCGCGGGGAGTGAAAGGGATCTCGACGGCCACAAAACCGGATCCCCGACCGATGATTTTCTCGACCTCAATACGGGCGTCCTTCAAGTTCACTCCCATGGACTTGAGAACTTTGGCGGCGACCCCAGTGCCCTCGCCGATTAACCCCAACAAAATTTGCTCGGTGCCAACGAAATTGTGACCTAACCGTCTGGCTTCTTCTTGGGCCAGCATGATCACCTTGATGGCTTTTTCTGTAAAGCGTTCAAACATGATCCTCGGGCTCCCTACGCCTGCATCAAGGCGGACTTGATAGGGGTAATCCTAGCACAAGTTCTGGCGAAACCAAGGGACGGTAAATACCCCAGACGGAAGCTGTCTGGGGCCAAAACGCGCCTGGAGAGATTTGAACTCCCGACACCGTGGTCCGTAGCCACGTGCTCTAGTCCACTGAGCTACAGGCGCAAGAGGGGCGGGCCAACCACGGTTGAATGTCTGTCCATACTATCTGTCCATAGTTACTCAGATACTATCCAGTACTATCCAGAGACAGAGATGGACATCTATCAATGTGGCTTAGGCATTCTAGCACAAGAGCGTTTTTTGGAAAGTCCAACGGGGGTGTAGATATCCGCCAGCGTTAACATTGCCCTTGCCAAGGTTGCCGGACTTCTCCCCCCACTTCGAGGCCGGCTTGGGGGCTGGTGGCCTTGATCACCGGCGTCCAGACTTGGCCGTTGCGCTGCCAAAGCTGTAGGTGCAGATGTCCTGCCAGGGTATCCCGACAGTTGCGCTGCATCCCTTCTGGGCCAGGAGTGAATACAGTTTGGCCAGGCCGTCCCGTGTGCCCTTCCAGCCGAATACACCAGAGGGCGCTCTCTCCCCGGATTTGCCAAGATCCCCAGGGATCCACTTGCCAGGTCAGCCGAGCGGATCCGGGTCGCCATTCCAAAAAGGGCTGGGATCCCCATCCATGCAGGCTGATCAGGGCCACTTCTTCGGGGCGGGTGAGCACCTGCCGCTCAGCTCCGGCACAGGTGAGGCTGAGACCGGGATGTTGGGGAAAGGCGTTGCACTGGATCCAAAACCAGCGGCGAGGAAAGTTTTGGCCCCAATTTTTTTCGGCATAGGCAGGAGCCTGCTGAAATTCATAGCGCCTGCCTCTCCACTCCACCCAGCCGGTGGCCAAGCCGTGGCTCATGAGAATCTGCCAGCCCGGCTCGAAGATGGGCAGATAAGACCAGGCTCCCATGGTGGCTCGGGGTGGGATCCCATAGGCAAAACGAGGTTGAATGCGGTAGAGCCAGCGAATAGGCTCAGAGACCAAGGGATCCGGCAAAATCCCCTGATTGAGGTGGGCGGTGTATTGGTAGCCACTGGCGGTGCGCTGGAAGAAGGTGAAGGGATCCTGAAGGCCGCGACAGCCGGGGCCTGGGATCCCTGAGTGCCCCAAGGCCAGATGGGTTGAGCTGGCCCAAAAGCGGCGGGGATTGGGGAAGGTGCGCCAATGCAACTCCTCCTCCGGCCCCAACACCTGCGCCATGCCCCCGCGCTTGGGATCGATGGCGTACATGAAGGCAAAGCTAATGGGCGGATCCCCGGGCAAGGTGACGCGGCTGTACCAGCCCTCAAAAAACCGCTCTGTGCAGCCATCCCAGTGATAGCCGGCATGGGGCAGGGATCCCCAATCTGTTGAGTTGTTTTGCCCAGAGCAAGCCGTCGTCGAAGGAAGCGCCATCGAGACCTCAGCCATCGCAATAACGATAGATGGAAGTTTATGATTACCAAAACAACAATTGTATTGTTTCTATGTTCATTTGCTCTTAGGATATCAACCAAGCTGAGATTTAAGGATTTCTTGAGATTTCACGAAGGAAATCCATGGGTCAGGCGACTTGAACCGGAAAGCTTCCTTCTTGCCTTCACATATCCTTTCGATGAGGTGAGCATGACGTCACGTCGTAACTTTTTGCTGTCTGCGGGTGCGGCCACCGTGGGTGGACTCGTGAGTGGCAGCTTAGCACGGGCCAGCACAGGCTACTGGGTTGCCCAGGCCAGCGGCCCAGAAACCCCCAATCTCAGGTTAGGCTTTATACCGATTGTGGAGTCTGCCCCCCTGATCATCGCCAAGGAAAAGGGCTTTTTCGACAAGCATGGCATGACCGGTGTAGAGGTGTTGAAACAGGCCAGTTGGCCGGCAGCCCGTGACAATGTGGTCATCGGCTCAGCGGGTGGGGGCATTGACGGCGGCATGTGGCAGATGCCGATGCCTCACATGATCCACATTGGCGCCATCACCAACAATCAGCCGGTGCGCATGGCAGTTCTGTGTCAGTTGATCACCCAAGGCAACGGAATTGCCATTGCTGGAATGCATGTTGGCAAGGGTTTGGGGCTGGATATCTCGGGAGCCGCGGATTACATCAAAAATTTCAGCGCCAGCAACAGACGCAAATTCAAGGCCGCTCATACCTTCCCCAACGTCAATCAAGATTTTTGGATCCGTTACTGGTTTGCTGCTGGGGGGGTAGATCCGGATCAAGACATCGACCTGTTGGCGGTGCCCTCTGCCGAGACGGTGCAGGGGATGCGCAATGGCACCATGGACGCTTTCAGCACTGGGGATCCCTGGCCCTACCGGATTGTGGCCGATGGGATCGGGTTTATGGCGGCCCTTACCCAACAGATTTGGCCCTTTCATCCCGAAGAATACTTGGCCATTCGCGCCGATTGGGTAGAGCAAAACCCCAGGGCCACACAAGCCACTTTGATGGCGGTGATGGAAGCGCAGCAATGGTGCGACGATCCGGCCAACCGAGAAGAACTGACACGCATTCTCTCAGGGCGTGCCTACCTGAATGTGCCGGTTGAAGTTCTCACCCCTCCCTTTCAAGGCAACTACGAATTGGGAGACGGCAAGCCAGCTGTTCAAGATTTCAATGCCGGGCCCTTGTACTGGGAAGATGGCCGGGGCAGCGTCTCTTACCCCTACAAGAGCCATGACCTTTGGTTCCTGACGGAATCCTTGCGTTGGGGCTTCCACGCTCGCTTCCTGACCGATCTGGATACCGCCCGTCGTCTGGTGGATGAAGTGAACCGTGAAGATCTCTGGCGTGAGGCCGCCCAGGCACTGGGGGTGAAGAACATCCCCAACAACACCTCGCGGGGAACAGAGCGTTTCTTTGACGGTGTGGTGTTTGACCCACAGGATCCGCAGGCTTACCTGAACAGCCTGAAAATCAAAAGGGTCTAATATCAACCCCGGCCAACACAGACGCATCTCTTGCACAACAGGGATCCTGCCTACCTGTGGGATCCCACGAGGTCGAAAAAAGCGGTGCCGAGCTTTCTGCCCAAACGATGGAAAGTTGATGGATGCTATGAGCCTCGCACTTTTTGAATAACTTTGAATGCTATGTTGAGGATCGGCTATGTTGGCTCTACTTCACGTTCCGCGCGAACTCTTCAGGGATCCTCCTTTTGAGAGGCCGGCCCAGCCCCGCTGGGACAAGCTCATTCTCTCGATAGCCGTGGGGGCGCTGAGCTTTCTAATTGTCGTGAGAGTTTTGTTGAGTTTGCAATCCCTGTGTTTGCCCCTCCAAGGAAAAGGCAAGGCCGATCCAAGCTCATGCTCTGTCTCCAACACGGTGTAGAACCCCTCGATCGGGGCGTTCCAAAAGCGCAACACCAGAGAACCTTGTAAACCCCTATCCTCTCCAGGAGCTATGACGACAACACTTTCTTCTCCGGCAAAATCTGCAACGGCGAAGTTCGATTTGGCGAAGTACCGAGATCAGATTCTCCCCCCTGTGGTGGGCATTGTTGGATTTCTGCTCATCTGGCAGATCTTGGCCAGTGCCAACCTAATTCGGCTGCCGGGGCCCTGGGATGTGTGGATGGATGAGCGCAGCCGGTATCTGATCCTGCATCCTTTGTACCGCAACAGCGACCTCGACCAAGGGCTGCTGCGCCAAACCTTGGCCAGCCTACAAAGGGTGGCCATCGGCTATTGCAGTGCCGCTTTGGTGGGCATCACGTTGGGCATTTTGGTGGGAAGCAGTGTGTGGATCAACCGAGCTTTGGATCCCATCTTTCAATTCTTGCGCATGGTAGCTCCCTTAGCTTGGGTGCCCATATCTTTGGCTGCTTTGCAACGCAATGAGCCGGCTGCCCTGTTCGTTATTTTTATTACCTCAATTTGGCCCATTCTCATCAACACGGCTGTGGGGGTGAGACAGATCCCGGAAGACTACATCAACGTCTCCAAAGTGCTCAAGCTCTCCAAAGTAGACTTCTTTTTTAAGGTTTTGCTGCCTTCGGTTCTGCCCTACATGTTCACAGGTCTGCGCATTGGTATTGGCCTATCTTGGCTGGCGATTATTGCCGCAGAAATTGTGATGTCAGGTGTGCCGGGAATTGGCTTTTTCATCTGGGATGCCTACCAGCAGAACTACGTTACAGAGATCATTGTTGCCGTCATCTACATTGGAGCAGTGGGATTGCTTTTGGATCGCCTGATGTCTGTTTTGCAAAACAAGATAGCCAATCAATGATGTGTTGTCAGTGCGTGGTCGGCTTAAGGCTAGATGAGTGATAGGTTGGGAGGCTTTCTGTGTCTGTATTGGTCAGTGTGGAGCAGGTGGAAAAATCTTTTGCTCTGCCCGGAGGGCAGGAATACCTTGCTCTGAAAGGGATCGATCTGCAAATCCATCGAGGGGAGTTTGTCTCCTTAATCGGCCACTCCGGCTGTGGCAAATCCACCCTATTGAACATGGTGGCGGGGCTGTCTTTGCCTACGGGGGGGATCGTGGCTTTGGATGGGCATACTATCACCGCTCCCGGCCCCGATCGCATGGTGGTGTTTCAGCATTACTCGCTTTTGCCTTGGCTAACGGTTCGGCAAAACATTGCGCTGGCGGTGAATGCCGTTCTTAAAAACCATTCTCCGGCGGAGCGTCAGCAGATCGTAGAAGAGCACATCGATCTGGTGGGTTTGCGCCATGCCGCAGATAAGCCCCCAGCCCAATTGTCCGGGGGGATGAAGCAGCGGGTGGCCATTGCCCGTGCCCTGGCTTTGCGGCCCAAAGTGTTGCTGCTGGATGAGCCGTTTGGCGCTTTGGACGCGCTCACGCGGGGGAACTTACAAGAGCAGTTGATGCGCATCTGCGAAGAACATCAGATGACCACCCTCATGGTCACCCACGATGTGGACGAAGCGGTTCTTCTGTCAGATCGTGTGGTCATGCTCACCAATGGGCCGGGATCCCGAATTGGGAACATTTTAACCATTGACATTCCTCGGCCCCGCCGTCGGCTGGAGGTGGTCAACCATCCCAGCTACTATAGCTACCGCAGCGAGATCATCTACTTTTTGAACCAACAAAAACGCATCAAGCAATGGCGTGCTCGCCGCAGCACTGTGGTGGCCAGGCATGGCTTGGAAAAGATCAACTTGGAGATCGGCTTTGTGCCCCTCACTGCCTGTGCTCCCTTGGCTGTGGCCAAAGAAAAAGGGTTCTTTGCCAAACACGGCTTGGAAGAAGTGAACTTGGTGCGGGAAACCAGTTGGCGAGGGATCCAAGACGGCATTCAGGGAGGTTATCTGGATGCGGCCCAAATGCCCGCCGGTATGCCGGTGTGGATGTCCTTGGGTGGAGGGGATAACCCGCCTCAGCCGGTGGTTACGGCCCTCACCTTGACCCGCAACGGCAATGCTATCACCTTGCACAAGCGGTTCTATGAGCAAGGGATCCACACCCTCAGCCAGTTGAAGGCTTACATCCTGGATAGTCCCAGCCGTCGGCTTACCTTTGGGGTGGTGCATCCCAGCTCTATGCACAATTTGCTGTTGCGCTATTGGCTGGCAGCCGGCGGGATCCACCCGGATCACGATGTGGTACTGAAAACGCTGCCCCCGGCTCAGATGGTGGCCAACCTGACAGCCGGCAACATCGATGGGTACTGTGTGGGAGAGCCCTGGAATTTGCGGGCAGCCTTAGAGGGCAGTGGCTTTACGGTGGCTACAGATCTGGAGATTTGGCTGGGCCATCCCGGCAAAGTGTTGGGGGTGCGAGAAGATTGGGCCAGAGCCTACCCCAACACCCACATTGCCTTGGTCAAAGCGCTGTTGGAAGCCTGTCGCTACTGCGAAGATCCGGCCCATCACGACGAGATTCGCGAGCTGCTCAGCCGCCGCGCCTACCTGAGCACCGACCCCTCCTACATTCATCTGGGGGATCCCCAGCGTCTGATCTGTGACTTGGACAGGCCGATGCGGGAATATGCCCACCACCGCTTCTTTCTGGGCGCCGGCAACCGTCCCAGCCGCACCGAGCATCTGTGGATGATGACCCAAATGGCCCGCTGGGGGGAGCTGCCCTTCCCTCGCAACTGGGTGGAGATTGTAGAGCGGGTGTGTCAGGTGGGGGTGTTCAGCACGGCAGCCCGCGAGCTGGGACTGGATGTCTCCTACCAAAGGCAGCCCATTCAGTTGTTCGATGGGATCCCCTTTAATGGTGAGGATCCCCTGGCCTACCTCAACAGTTTGGCGATTAAGCACGATATTTATGTAGCCGAGGTTGCCTTAGATCGTCGTCCTGTGTTGCTCTAGATACCCACTTGGGCGCCCTTGCAAAAGCACATTCCCCGTTGTGAGAAAATCATGAGTTGGAGCACCCTACGATGACTGCCCTCTTGACAACCTCTACCCCAGCGAACGTAGCCGCAGAACCCTACCTAAGCCTTGAGAATGTCAGCAAGACCTACTCAACTCCCAAGGGGGATTATCCCGTCTTGCGAGATATCAACCTCAGTGTGAACGAGGGAGAGTTTGTCTGCTTGGTTGGGCATTCCGGCTGTGGCAAAACCACCCTGCTGAATATGGTTTCCGGATTTGCCCAGCCCACCAGTGGCTCGGTGAAGCTGAAAGGGCAGCCGATTACAGCTCCTGGCCCGGAGCGCATGGTAGTGTTTCAAGGGTATGCCCTGTTGCCTTGGCTCACGGTTTATGAAAATGTTTATTTGGCCGTTCGGTCGGTATTTCCCCAAAAGAGCCAGTCGGAAAAGCATCGAATTGTGGAAGAACATTTGGATTTGGTGGGGCTGGGGGAAGCCGCTCAGAAATATCCCTCGCAAATTTCGGGAGGGATGAAACAGCGGGTAGCCATTGCTCGTGCGTTGGCCATCCGTCCAGAAGTGCTGATTTTGGATGAACCCTTCGGGGCCTTGGATGCCATTACCAAAGAGGAGCTTCAAGAGGAGCTGTTGCGCATTTGGGATGAACATCGCTGCACGGTTTTGATGATTACCCACGACATTGATGAGGCGCTGTTTTTGGCCGACCGCCTGGTGCTGATCGCGTCAGCGGGACGGAGTCCTTTGACCAATGGCCCTGCAGCCACCATCGGGCAGATCGTGACCATCCCCTTCCCGCGCCCTCGGGATCGCGAGCGGATTCTTGAAGATCCGCAGTACTACCGCCTGCGCAACTCGGTTCTCAGCTATCTCTACGGCCATGAAGCCAACCCAGAGGCGGCTTGCCGATGAGCCGATAAATCAAACCTAGAGCAGTTGGCGGAGCGAGAGGGTGACCGGGCAGCCGGAACCCCTTGGCCGTCAGGGGCAGCGCTTGGGCAGGCGATCCGCAAACCTCTCTTGGAACTCGCCCACAACGCCGTGCAGCCGCTCGTCCAAAACGGCCAGCGTCCGGGATGCGATATATGCTGACCCGCCCCTCCAATTCTGAACCTGCAGCTCTAGTGAATGAGGCGGCGCACCGCCCGCAGCAGCTCCGCGGGGGGAGGAGAGTTGGGATCCCAGCGAATTTCCAACTCAGGTGAGTCTTTGAGCACTTGAGGAGGGCCGGGCGAGGTGTGCAGGATGGCCACACAGCGCAAATTGCCCCGGTCTCGACAAAACTTGTGCCAGAGAGGGATAGCCTCGGGATCCCGGCTGACCACCAGGTAGTGGGAGCAGGCTTCCAGGATCGGCTGCTTTTGCGGATCCACCTTGCCGCCCACATCCACAATCACCAAACTCTTTTGCCGGCGCAAAGCCAGAATGGCCTGGGCATGGAAGCTGAAAAATTCGGGGGTAAAAGAGCCCCGGTACTGGTGCTTGAGGATCTTCGCCTCTTCTGGTGGCAAGTCTAAAGTCCAATTGCCTTCCCCATCCCAATGGGCCCGTTGCAGATAAATATCGGGATGCTCCGGCAGCAGAGCTTCGAAGAGGGCGCGGGCAAGACGGCTTTTGCCACTGTCGGGGGGGCCCACCACCATCACCGCCGCTGCCAATTCTGTTCGCGTCAGCGGGCCGTAGGCCTTGCCCGGCCTTCCCTGCACCCAGGGGATGACCTGGCCCACCCGCACTTCGGGGGTATGGCTGGAGACCACCACCGCGCCCAAGCGTGGGTCATAACAGGCCACCCAACGGGTGAAGTGGCACTCATGCACCAGCCAGCCATACAGCCAAATGGGGGCCCGCCCCGTCAGAACCACCCCCAGCTGGGCATTGATCCCGGCAGGCAGCTGAAGCTGAGCCAAATCCTCTGGAAAAACCAAGCGATCCGGTCGGGTCAGCTCAATTTCGATGACCTGAAAAGACAGTTCCGAAGAATGGGATCTTCGAGGGTCCAAGGACTCCGTCCCGCTGGCGCGAGCGGCCAGACAGCCGGAAAGCAAATGCAGTGCCACAGCAGCCATGGGCAGATTTGACGAGACAGGTTGACTTCAGTATGGAAGAGATTGGAAGTGGGAGGTTCCAACTCATGTCAGAGTGGTCAGGCTCTCACTTGCGCCTTGCTCCAAGAAAACCCCTGGCCTGGAGTGCCATCAACTGGTTGACCTAAGAACCGAGGGAACTGTCGGATGAGCGGATTTGAGCTGCCTTTGACGGTGGAAGTGTTGCGTTGGTTAGCGGGCGGTCAGTTGGCCGAGCGCCTGGAGCGGGCCGTGCGCCTGTGGGTACTGCTCCACTGCCTCTATGGCGAAAACCGCTGGCCAGACCTGCCGGAAACCTTTGGCTACACCCACATCCGGGATCGCTTGCTCTCACCACGGCACCCCAAGCAGGATCTGGCACAAGGGATCCCTTCACCCTGTCCTGATGTTGACTGCATTTGCTGGAAACCCTTGAGGTTTTGGCTGAAGGATCCCAACCTATTGGCCGCCTTAAAAGCAGAAGTTCCGGATCTGGAAGCGCTGCTATCTGCCCGACCCTTTCACAAGACCCACCGCACCCTGCGCAAAGAGCTGGACTACCTGGCCGCCCAGGGTTGGCTGCAGCAAATTCAGGCCAACCCCAAGCGAAGAGACAACTTCCGCTGCTGCGCCCCAGGGGCTCATCCCCAGTTGCCGGCACCTTCATCCACTTGGACTCTATCGGGCAAGCAGCTTGAGCAGATTTATCACATCCTCAGCGATGTAGCCTTTGTGCATCCAGATGTCCAGGTTTTGCTGGATGAAATCTGGGCCAACCAAAGGACTCCGTCCCGCTGGCGCGAAAGGACTCCGTCCCGCTGGCGCGATCAGCACTCCCAGCGGCGGCTTTTTGTCTGGTTTGAGTACATCCTCTCGGACGAACAGCAAGAACGGGTGGATGAATATCAAAGCCAGCTAGAAGCCCTTTGGGCCAACCCAGAAGCGGGGGTGATCGGTTTTGACTACGCCACCCGCCAACATGGGATCCGACACGTTCTCACTTACCCAGTCTGTTTGTTCTATGCCCGCCGCGCCAAGTATCTGGCAGCCTTTGGCCAGCTCCCCACCCCCGAGGGATCCCTGGGCTGGCACAATTTTCGGCTGGATCGGATCCAGTCTAAGCGCTTGGCGGTGATCCCCTGGGGCGATCCTTCTATCCCGGCAGAGCTGGCAATCCGCAAACGGCAAAAGAAGCTGCCCAGCCCAGAGGAAGTCCAAGCAGCATGGGAAGAAGCCTGGGGATCCGATTTTTACCTGCCCAAGGCATTGTTGATCCTTCGATTTTCCCCGGAGTTTGCCCGTCGCTATGTGGAAAGCACAGTGCGACATCCCACCTTCCAGCCCATTGCCTACAAGCGGATCCCGGCTTTGGTGCAGCAGGCAGTGGCGGATGTGCGGGAACGCCAACAGATTTTGAACATTCTCCGGCAAAGACCAGCCAGCGACCGGTACTTCCGCGCCTGGGTACGGGTGGGAGATACCAATTTCACCATGCGCCTGCGGGATTGGCGGCCCAACGGCGAAGTGATTGCCCCTCTGGCCTATCGGGAACAGATGGCCCAGGAAGCGGAGGCAGAGCTGCGGTTTTACCGGCCCGAACTGGCTCTTGCCAAACCCGCCTGCCCATGACCACCCTCTACCTAACCGAGCCGGGGACTGTGGTTCACTGCCAAAACCAAACCCTGCTCATTCGCCGCCGTGGTCAAGAGCAGCTTTGCCGCCTTGCGGAGGTGGAGCTGGTGGTGGTGTTGCCCGGGATCCAATTGACCAGCGCAGCTTTGGCCCAACTGCTGGATCGAGGCATCGAAACCATTTTTTTGCGTGCGGATGGCGGTTTTCGCGGTCGCCTGCAGGGATCCTTCTCCACCAACTCTGAGATCCGTCTGGCCCAGTATCAGCGGGCCTACTCCCCCTGGGGGCTGAGGTGGGCCAAGGTGATTGTGCGCGGCAAGATTCGCAACCAACGGGCAATTCTACAACTGCACAACCGGGCTACCCGCGGCCAAATTGCCCCCTTACAGGAGGGTATTGATGTTATCGCCGCCTACCTGCAACAGTTGGATCGCTCCACCACTCCTCCGGATCGAGAAGCGCTGATGGGCCTGGAGGGCATTTGCGCCCGCACCTACTACCAATCCCTGCAACATTGCTTTCCGCCTGAGTGGAACTTCACCGGCCGCAACCGACAGCCGCCGCTCGACCCGATCAACGCTCTGCTCAGTTGGGGCTACGGGGTGCTGCTGGCCCGCGTGTTCTCGGCGGCCGTGATGGCCGGCTTGGATCCCTACCTGGGCTTTTTCCACGCCAATTTGCCCTATCGCCCCAACCTGGTGCTGGATTTGATGGAAGAGTTTCGACCCTTGGTGGTGGATTGGGCTGTGCTCCAGCTTGTCAAGGCTGGCCTGCTCACGCCGGAAGACTTTGAGCCGTCGCCGGATGGGACAGGCATATGGCTGGGATCCCTGGCCAAAAAGTTGTTTTTGGGTGAGCTGGAGCGCCGCTTCCGCGAGCCGTTGCTCTATCCTCCCCAGTCGCGTCGCCTGGCTCTGAGCCAAATCGTGCTGGAGCAAGCCCGCTGGCTGGGCCGTTGCCTGGTGAGCGGCAACCTGGAGTACGAAGCAATGGAGCTGCGCTGATGCTGTGGTTGGTTTGCTACGACGTGGTGGACGATAAGCGGCGACAACAGTTGGCCAAGCAGTTGGAACAGTGTTGCCAGCGGGTGCAATACTCCGTGTTCGAATGCCCACTGGACACTGCAGAGTTGGAAAACAAGCTGGAACAGTCGTGGTTGCCCCTGCTGAATCTCAAGGAAGACAGTCTGCGGGCCTACCCTTTGGATGCCGCGGCCAAGAAGCAGGCCAAAGTCTTCGGGGGGCCTCCCCCCTATGAGTCGCCGGACTACCTGATCTTCTGAGGCTCTCCACCGGGCCGAAATTGTAAAGTTTTGTGCGCGATCTGTCGGGGCGAGCCATCACCAGCCTGACTCTGCCGGCACAAGATTTTAAGGGAAACTTTAGATCTTTTGCCCCGATTGGCCCAAAAACGTGACATAATGGCCGTAGCAAGCTCAATTTCCCCGCTTGCGCTTGGCCGCGAGGACAATGTTAATATCTGTGTCGAGGAATATCCGTACTCCCTCGCGAACGCACCTTGAAAACCCCATGAATTCAGGCTTTTCCGAGGGTAGGGTTGATCCCTACCTTTTCCCCGCAAGGGGACGGAAACGACTAGACTTTCCTGCTCCCTTAGCTAAGGAAACTTCTGGTTGATCCCTACCTTTTCCCCGCAAGGGGACGGAAACCTTTCGGAATCTTCTGAATAAAGTCCCCTTTGTGAAAGTTGATCCCTACCTTTTCCCCGCAAGGGGACGGAAACGGCCTTATGGTCTGCAGTACGCTGGGGTACTGTTTGACGTTGATCCCTACCTTTTCCCCGCAAGGGGACGGAAACCGTCAATGGCACCCTGCGCTCCGAAAGGAGCGCTATTGTTGATCCCTACCTTTTCCCCGCAAGGGGACGGAAACCCCCATTATGAAGGCAATATCCCGGATGTACTGACACCGCGTTGATCCCTACCTTTTCCCCGCAAGGGGACGGAAACGATAGAAAAGCCTAAACCCTCTATGGGTGATCTGTAGTTGATCCCTACCTTTTCCCCGCAAGGGGACGGAAACTCTAAGTACTTTTTTATGATGGGAAGCGCTCGGTTACGCGTTGATCCCTACCTTTTCCCCGCAAGGGGACGGAAACTGGTGAATCAGGGTGTTAGCACACCGAGATTTCCCTTTTGGTTGATCCCTACCTTTTCCCCGCAAGGGGACGGAAACACACGCCTGAACGGCGGCCCAGCCCAGTTGCCCCACACGTTGATCCCTACCTTTTCCCCGCAAGGGGACGGAAACTGCCAATCATAGCGGTCTTCCAGTAGCCATTGCCCGTTACCGTTGATCCCTACCTTTTCCCCGCAAGGGGACGGAAACGATGTCATCCATATTTATGGGCATCGGAGTGGCCTCCGTTGATCCCTACCTTTTCCCCGCAAGGGGACGGAAACCCCTCGGTGACCCCGGTTACCCGGAACCGCCCAGCACTTGTTGATCCCTACCTTTTCCCCGCAAGGGGACGGAAACAGCCACTCACGAGCGGCTTCCACCTGCTTACGCAAGGTGTTGATCCCTACCTTTTCCCCGCAAGGGGACGGAAACGGAATCCACAGCACATAGTTGACTGCGTACACCCTCAGGTTGATCCCTACCTTTTCCCCGAAAGGGGACGGAAACCCTGGAAGGACGGGATTCCTCCAGATCTCAACATGGACTTCCTGTTGATCCCTACCTTTTCCCCGCAAGGGGACGGAAACACAGCGTTGTGACGAGAGAAGAAGTAGTTGTAAATCATGTTGATCCCTACCTTTTCCCCGCAAGGGGACGGAAACCACCCAGGTTCACACCTGGGTGTTTGGGGGAGGTTAGAAACGACTGTTGATCCCTACCTTTTCCCCGCAAGGGGACGGAAACGTCATAGCCCGCTCCCCGATAGGCGGCCGGTGGCCTATTGTTGATCCCTACCTTTTCCCCGCAAGGGGACGGAAACACGGGCAAGCCTGCCCATTCGGACTTAGACAACGCAGTGCTGTTGATCCCTACCTTTTCCCCGCAAGGGGACGGAAACGCTCCGGTTTCTAGGTGCCGAAAGATGGTGACCTGGTACAGTTGATCCCTACCTTTTCCCCGCAAGGGGACGGAAACCCTTAGAGCCTCTACTACGGCTTTCGCCTCTTCGAGGACTTCGTTGATCCCTACCTTTTCCCCGCAAGGGGACGGAAACAGCGAAGAAGTATAATTCGTCAGATCCTATCGGATCTGGGGTTGATCCCTACCTTTTCCCCGCAAGGGGACGGAAACATACTGTCATAACACGCATAATCCATCACAAATGGCGTTGATCCCTACCTTTTCCCCGCAAGGGGACGGAAACGGCGTCAAGATCCAACGCCGCTTTTTCATTTTCAACGTTGATCCCTACCTTTTCCCCGCAAGGGGACGGAAACGTGTGGGAACACACTTCATGTTCAACTGTTCGAGGGTTGATCCCTACCTTTTCCCCGCAAGGGGACGGAAACCTGGCTGCGTATGGTATCACTACAATGTAACGTCCGTTGATCCCTACCTTTTCCCCGCAAGGGGACGGAAACTCACTAGGGTGTGCTCCCTTAGGCACGTAGAAAAACCGTTGATCCCTACCTTTTCCCCGCAAGGGGACGGAAACCGTACTCGGGGCTATAGGCAGCCCCAAGCCAATTGAGGTTGATCCCTACCTTTTCCCCGCAAGGGGACGGAAACCCTGCGTGCCAAATTTGCAATGCGAGGGCTTTTGCACGGGTTGATCCCTACCTTTTCCCCGCAAGGGGACGGAAACTAGAGAGAAGCGAGTAATGAGCAAAGAGAAGTGAGGTTGATCTCTACCTTCTCCCTGCAAGAGCATGCCTCTAACCCCCAAAACCCTGAACTTTGCTGAATTTACTGAGCTTTAGGCGGTTTGGCAAAAGTCATTGAGAGGGATATAGTAGACCAAGTTTCTCCCTGATCCTTGAGTCCACCGCAACGGTTGCCGGGAAGTGAAGGGGGAAAGCGCTCGGGGGGTATTCCTCAGGGCTTTGCGGGATACCGCCTTCCTGCTCAGAGATAGGCAGGATGCGATCGCTTCTTTCCTGAACCATGTTCAGGAGAGTTCAGCGTGAATGTATCAGGCTCAACAAAGTACCTCAAGTCATCTAGGGAAGACTGCTCGACGAGTAGTCCTGGGATCCAGACTGGAGAGAGCGGCGGGCCAGCTTGGCATAGGTCTTCACCGTCTCGTAGGGCATCTCCAAATCAGCGGCGATCTGTTGTAAGCTCTCTCCACCTTCGCGGCGGGCCAGGATCGTCGCCCACAGTTGGGCAGTTTTTTCGGCGCGGGATCCCCCTTGTCGTTGCCGCTGGCTGAGAAAGAGGGCGCTCAGCTCCTCGATCCGCTGGGCCACCTGCTCTTCTCGGGAAGGGACAGGGGAGGCGGGTAGCTCTTCGGCCAACCAACCCAGGCGGGTTTGCCCTAGCCCAAAGGGGGTTTTGTGGCCGGTGCCGCAGTAGGGGGCGAAGTGGATCAGGGCCTGGAGCTGCTGCTGCAACAGCTCAGGCGCACGGGAGGAGACAGCCAACTGCACACAGCCGATGAATCCCGTCACGGATCCCTGGCGACCTGCGGTGGTTTTGACCGATTCCAGACGGTGCCGCTGGATGATCACTTCCCCATCCACCCAATCCAGAAAAGGCTCCGCCTCGATGGGCAGACCGGAAAAATCGTTCCAACGGCGCAGATAGCTGTGGAACAGGTTGCGAGGGATCGGCAGCGGCAGATGGTGGCCCCGGTGGCGAAAGCTGGTGGGCGAGACGAAGGAAAGGCTCCAGGAGCGGGGGGAAAGAGGCTGCTCCAACAGTTGACGATAGGTGCGCGGGGGGATCGAGATCTGCCATCCCAGGATCTGCAGCGGGGATCCCCGCAATTCCAGCCAGGTGGGCAGCCGTTGGCACCACCCTCGCAGCCACTCCACCACCGGCGGGTTGAGGCCGGTGATCCACCAGCGGAAGGGGAGATGAGGCGGGATCAGCGGTCGCCCCCCCTGCTCGCGGAACGGCCCCATCAGCCGGGAGAGGGTAAAAGGTTTCTCCGATTCTCCATCGTGCAAATAGGCCGATAGCTGCGGGTCTGTCTCTTGCACCTGGCTCAAGAACCAGGCGTGCAGCCCTTTGGCATAGTGGGGATCCAGCAGGTAAGACCGAGGAGCCTGAACTTCCAAGGTGATCCCCACCAACTCGGATCCCGTCGGCCACTTGCCGTTCGCTTCTCTATCAGCAGATGGCTCTGAGAAACTCAGCATAGGCACAGCCCATTCCCAGTCCACAGCAACAATCAACACAAAACCCAACTTTCCATTGAGAAAATTTTAGAAGGGATCCCTTCTTATTGGGTTTACTCTCGAATTGCCCGTTGTACAGGCAGAAAAAATCTCACAATCTGAAGAAAGCCTTGAAATCGTCTGCAACCCATCGCACTCGATCTATACTGCTAGCAAGCTAGAGGACTGAAAACCATGAGGCGAGAGCGTTTATCGGATATGGCTGAAACAATCGGTAACCTCAATGGCATCTCTCGGCTTGATTCGATTGGTTACCCACCCAACCGGCAAACCCTTTTTTGAAGGGCTTTGGTCTTCCGCGAAGGATTAAAAATCGAGGCCAATTGCCCCCAGCCTTTAGGGATCTGTCCGTCGCAGCCAATGGAAGCCCTGTCCAAGACTTGTCTTCCTTTTTCGCATTTCGCAGGTGCTGCTCATGACCCCTACTTCTGCTCCCTCTCCCGTTCCTGTTGCCTTGGCCTGGTGCCTGGCGTGGGGAGAACAGCGGGATCCCCAGTTTGCCCTGGAGACCTTGCAGCAGATGCGGGCCGCCGTTCGCGCCGACAACGAGGCCGGGATCCCAGAAGAGCTACGGCCCATTTTGGCTCAGGTGCGCCAATTTCAGGAGAGCATGGCGGCGAAGACCTTTCCCAGAACCCCGGCGGAGCTGCAATCCCGCTACCCGGAGCTGTGGCAGCAGACAACCCGCATCGGCTTGGTTTACGGGGGGGCCACCAAGATCAAGAGCTATGTCTTCGAGTCGGCCAAGCTGTCGGAAATCCGCGGGGCCTCCGCTTTGTTGGATCGCATTAACCTGGTGGATCTGCCCGCCTTTTTCGGGGATCCCGAGCAAACCTACCTGGGATGGGAAGGTTTGGGGAAAGAGTCTCAAGCAGAGCTGAGGGCCTATGTGGCCGAGCAGATCCGGCCTTGGCTTCAGCAGCACTACCCGGCTTTGGCGCAAGCCCTGATCCCGGAGCTCATCATCTACTCCACCGGGGGCAATCTCCTGGCCTTTTGCCCGGCGGCCCATGTGGACGATCTCTGTGAGGCCATCGAGCGGCGCTACACCGAAGAAACCCTCACCGCTAACGCCTGCGCCGTGGGATCCGCCTTTCGGCTGCTGGAACTGCGCTACGGCCTGTTGCGGGATCCCATCGAACGCACCCCCTGGCTGGATTGGCTGGCGCAACACAAAACCCATCCCCTGGTGAGAGCCTATTTTGGGGATGGCAGCGAAGCCAGATTTCAAGACCGCAAAAGTTTCAACGAGTTGGTGGGTTACCTGGCCGCCCGCTTCAACCACCGCCGCAACGGCAATCCGGATCCCGGTCGCCCCAGCCGCGCCCATCCCGCCTTTTTTGAAACCCATCCCTACCTGCGCCGCGACAGCACCGACCGTCGCCCTGCCATCGCCAAAGCCGACCTGGTCGATCAGCCCTGGCTCTCGGAAGCCACCGCTCGCAAAGCCCTGGTGGGTCGCCAGGCCAAGCGCATTGAAACAGGCAAGCAAGGGTGGTTCCGCAAGTTCCCCACCTGGGATCCCGGCTTTGTGGAAAGCTGGGTAACGCGATTTGCCCGCTTTCTCAACTCTCCCGCCGGCGAGCCCTACCGGGAGCGCTATTTGCAGCCCCATCAGGGATCTGTCCAGGGGATCGGCGAGGCCCAATCTCTACGGGAAGTGGCCAACGCCAGCCTGGGCAGCCAGGGCTTTGTGGCTTACCTTTACGCCGATGGCAACGACATGGGGGGCTATGTGCAGCAGATCCAAACCCCAGAAGCCTACCGACAATTTAGCCGGGATGTTTCCGAGGCAACGGAAAAAGCCGTTTACCACGCCCTCGCCCAGCACCTGCAGGCCCATCGGCTGCACGGCCTATCCCCAGATCCGGAAACCGGCAGAGACCGCAACGGCGAGTGGATCCACCCCTTCGAGATCCTGACCATCGGCGGAGACGATGTGTTGGTGGTGGTGCCTGCCCACAAAGCCCTGGAAATTGCCGCCACCTTCTGTGAGCAGTTTGAGCAGCTCCTGCTGGACACCTCGGCAACCTATGCAGCTCAATCTTCCGGCAAGGTGCCTCACCGCTACCCGGCGGCAGATCGGAAGCTCTGTCGGCTCTCCGCCTCGGTGGGGGTGCTGATCGCCTCGGAAGACACCCCCATTTACTACGCCGAAAAGATCACCGAACAACTGTTGAAATCCGCCAAGAGCTACGCGAAAAAGCTGAAGCCCAAAGACAAGGACTGCTCTGTGGCCACCATCGACTTTCTCTCGTTGAAGTCGGTCGCCCTGGTTGTCTCCAGCATCCAGGATTTTCGTCGGGAAGCTCTGGAGATCCGCCAGAACAGCCACACCCTCAAGCTCTACGCCGGCCCCTATACCGTCCCGGAAATCCACGGGTTGCTGAGAACGGTACAAGCCCTGCAGGAGGCCAATTTTCCTCGCTCCCAGCTTTATCAGATTCGCAGCTTCTTGGAAAAAGGCAAACGCACCGCCACCCTCAACTATCTCTATTTCCGCAGCCGCCTGGGCAAAAAGGGGCAGCCGCTGATGGAGGCTTTTGAGCGCACCTGGTGCAAGGCCAAAACCAACGACGGCCACCTTCCCCCCTGGATGTATGTTGAGCCACAGGTATCCTCGTCAACGCCAACCTATGAAACCATCTGGCGGGATCTGGTGGATTTGTACGCCTTTGTGCAAAAACAGCCCCAGGCCGAGGGTCGGCCCGTTCTGGCGGAGGTGGAGTGATGGTGAGACTGGCAGAGCTGCCCCAAGCGGGGCGAACGATCACCTCTATCCCTTTGAGGGCCACCCTCGCCTCTGCCCTGGCGGTGGGAGCCGGCGGCTCCAGCGGCTCCCTGGCGGATAAGCCCCTGCTCAAAGATGCCTTTGGCAGGCTGATCATTCCCGGCTCCCAACTGAAGGGGCGGCTGCGCCACGAGTGCGAGAAACTGGCCCGTGGCCTGGGCTGGGCCATTTGCCGCTCTCCCGACCCAGAGCGCATGTGTCCGCAGCGGGAGGGCAGCGCAGGAAATTTCCACCGCCCCGAATACCAGGTGGAGGGCTACGCCGGATCCCATTGTCTGGTCTGCCAGATATTCGGCAATCCGGCCCTGCCTGCCCGCCTGTGGGTGGAGGATCTCGTCTGCGAGGTGCCGCCAGCAGCTCTGGAACCAACCCTTCGCCCTGGGGTCACCCTCAACCGCCGCCGCCGCACCGCCGAGGATCAGCGGCTCTACCTCATTGAGACCTCTCCCGCGGCTGAGCTGACTTTTTCCGGATCCCTGCAGCTTTTGCCCGATTGCCCTTCCTGGGGCAAAACTCTCCTGTTGGCGGCCCTGCACCACCTGATCGCGCTGGGGGGCAGCAAATCCGCAGGTTTGGGCTGGCTGCACTGGGATCCTGGATCCCTGCAGGCTCTCCAGCCCACCGCAGCCGATTGGGCTTTCTTGGCCCAGGGAGGGAGCTGATGGAAGCCATTCAACTCACCCTAACGGCTCAGTCTCCCTTGGCCATCGGTCGGCAAAAGCCGGGCGGCTCCATCAGCGAGGCCCAGGATTACATTCCCGGCAGCGTGATTCGCGGTGCTCTGGCCGACCTCATGCTCAGCCAAACCCAACATCGCCCTGCCGAGGCGCTGGAAGGAGATTTGGCCGCCCTGTTTACGGCAGCTCGGCCTGCTGTGTTTACCCACGCCTATCCGGGATCCGGCAGCAAGGTCTTGCCGGCCACGGCCTTCAGCTCGAAAAACAATCCCGGCTTCCGCTCAGAGGCGGGCAAAACGGGGGTGTTCGACACGCTCCTGGATCGCTTCTGCTCACAGCGGCTGGGGATCCCGTTCGATCCCACAGAGCCGGACGGTTCCGGGGGAAGAGTGGAGCCCTTCGGGGGGTTCTACAGCCAGCAGGAGTCTGACCTGGGGCCCCGCTACGAACGAGCTGCTGTGTCCAAACGCCTGCTCACGCGGGTGGGGATCAACCGTCGCCGCGCCACTGCTGCCGACCAAATCCTCTACAGCCTAGAGGTGATGAACGAGGGCAAAGCCCGCCCCAATGGGCATCTGGAGCGCTCCCTTTTCAGCGGCTACATCTACCTGCGGGATCCCGAGCTGGCCGAGACCCTCACCCGCTACCTCAACGCCCACGCCCACCTGCTGCGCTTGGGAGGAGGGGTGTCGCGGGGATTGGGCCGGGTCAACGTCACGGCTCAGCGTCTGGCTGCTCCCCGGCCTTCCCTGGCCCAGCGGGTGGAAGCCTTCAACCAAAAGCTGCGGCAGCGCTGGCAACAATGGCAGGTGTTCGGGGATCCCTGGCAGCCCCTTCCGCCGGAGCGGCAGTATTTCTCCATTGGGCTGCAGTCGGGGGCCATTCTCAAAGAGCGCTGGCAACGCACCACCGTGCTCACCCCCCAGATGCTCCAGGAAGAGGCCAACTGCGAAGATGGATCCCTGGCTTTGGAGCTGGCCTTCAGCAGCTACGCCTATGTCTCCGGCTGGAACGCTGCCTGGGGTCTGTTCAAAGATGTAGAATTGGTAACCACGCAGGGCAGCGTCTTTCTGCTGAGCACCACGCAACTGGAGCGTTGGATCCCGATTTTGGCGGAGATGGAATACTGGGGGATTGGCGAACGCACTGCTGAAGGATTGGGCCAAATCGAAGTTTGCAGTCCGTTCCATCATCATTTCTGGGAGAACCCGCTATGACCTTCGCCACCAGCGAGATCACATCGGAACAAGAGCTCAAGATCCAACGGCAAATCCGGCTGGCCGAAGATGATCTGGTCGCCAGAATTCAAGCCGCCTTGGATAACTTCAGAGGTCTCAACAGATTGGAAGAGGCCCAATATCGCAACCTATTGCACGTGGCAGCTTCCACCGAAAGCTCAGAGGTGATCAAGAACTTTTTGCGCTACCAGGTGGGGCGCGGTGACAAGTGGGGGCGGGGCAAAGACTCTTTGGCAGAAGCCATCATCAAAGACATCGACAACTGGATTTATCAAAGGGCTATAGCCATCGCCAGGGAAGCCGGAATTGAAAGAGCATCCCCCAAAGTCAACGAGATCAAAATTGACTTGATTCGGCGCTACCTGGGCTATGGGGCCCGCTACCTCAAGTACAAGCGAGAGGGAGGAGGATCCTAGACCGTGACCTACAGCAGTTTTACCCTTGAGAGAGCCATTTCGACCTTTCAGCTCAGGTCAAGAATCATCCATGGCCTGTTTGCAGAGGTTCCACCGACTGAGTGCTCCGATTACTTGAAAATAACCCTAGATCGCTATCTCGGCTTGGCCACCTCGGTCAACAGCGAAAAAGCCCGCTCCGAGTTTATCATCGCCCCTGTGCTGGGAGAGGTGAAGTACCTATGTCGGGATCAAATCTCGCTGTTTTCCGGCAAGGAATTCAACGTGGATCCCGAGAGGGGGTTGGTGGGCCTATGCGACTACATCATTTGCCTATCCCCTCTCCAACTCTACATTCAAGATCCGGTGGTGATTATCGTTGAGGCCAAAAAAGAAGACTTGATCGGGGGTCTGGGCCAGTGCGTTGCCGGTATGGTGGGGGCACAGGTCTTTAACAAGAACTCCAATTCTCAAGTAGACAGTGTCTATGGAGCAGTAACCTCAGGAACCAACTGGCGATTTGCAAAACTCGAGGGTGACCAACTCTTTATCGATGACAGGGAGTACTTTATCTCAGAAATTGCTCAGATCCTAGGGATCCTCTTGAGTTTTATTAAGGGCTCCGTCTCGCTTCGGGAATGGCAAACCTCTGCAGTACAAGCCTTAACTTGAGCAGCCATTTGAGGGAACAATGTTCGACGTTTTCAAAAACCGCTTGGAAATCACCGGCACCCTCACCACCGTGACCGCTCTGCACATCGGGGTGGGCCGCTCCACCGAACCCATCGGCTCGGATTTGCCGGTTCTCAAGGATGCGCTGGGCCGTCCGCTCATTCCCGGCTCCAGTTTGAAGGGGGCGATGCGCTCTCGCCTGGAAAGTTTCTTGCGGGGCATCAACCCAGAGCTGGCCAGGGATCCCGGCGAATTGACCAGCAGCGAGCAATTTCAGATCATCAACCAAATTAAAAATGACTACAAAGGGGACGATGCGGCTCTGACTCAAAAGCTCATTGAGGCCACCGACTGGGTCTCGCAGGTGTTTGGATCCCCTTGGTTGGCCGGCAAGGTGCAGATCCGAGATTTGCCCGTGGTGCCGGAAGCCTGGTTTGGCCAGTACCAAGAGCGGGATGGCGTGGCCATCGATCGGGATACGGAAACGGCGGCAGATGGCAAGCTGTACGACTTGCAAGTGGTGCCTGCCAGCACCCCCTTCCGGTTTCATGCCGTCGTCGAAAATGCCGAGGAATGGGAACTGGGCCTCTTGGCCATTGGCCTGCACCAATTGGAAACGGAACAGATCCCCCTGGGAGGGGGGCGCTCCCGTGGCTTGGGGGTTGTCCGCCTGCAGATCTCGGCAATCTATTGGTTCGACTCGGAAGGGGATCCAAGACGGCTGCTGGCCTACCTTCAAGAGCTGGTGGCCGGATCCCGACAGCCGCTCAGCCCGGAGCAGGCTGCCGCTTTGCGCCAAGACTGGGTGGAAGCCCTGGTTGCCAAATTAACAACGGCCTCTCAACGGCAATCGGTCGGCCCCCGCCGCTAGCCCTATTTCATGTCAGGAGGGATCCCGATGGTCTTCATGGACTCTACAACGGTTGGCGATACGGTCAGCGTTTTCCACCCCTATCGGTTGACAAACTGGACAGACTGCTTGCCGCCCCAAGCCCCTCAACCAAAAGCTCCTGTTCTGGTGTGAAGGATCCCAGGCTATGCACAAACGCTACGTTAACCATTGCACCCTCTGCCTCACCCTCAAGCCCGATGGCCCTGTTCTCATCAAGGCGGGCAAAGAAGGGGCTGACCCGACGAAGCCGGATATGGAGTTCGTCGAAACCTATCACGGCGGCGGGCGAACGGTCTATTTTCCCGGCAGCTCCCTCAAAGGGGCAATTCGCGCCCATGCGGAGCGCATCGTCCGAACGGTGGGCAGCGACAGACGTCCTGAGGGGGGAGGCTTCAAACTCTGGGCCAGCGATCCCCTCGACCAAAAGGCCAATCAATGGCTGGAAAAAATTGAAGAGCCCCACCAGGTTTACGCCCTTTCTTCCTTTACGGATCAGATGTTCGGCAACACAGCCATCGCCAGCCGGGTCCGCATCGAAGATGCCTATCCCAAGCCGGGAACCCCTCTGCGCCTGGAGGAACGTAATGGGGTGGCCATCGACCGCGTCTTCGGCTCAGTGGCGGTGGGGCCGTTCAGGTATCAAGTGTGCGTAGAGGGATCCTTTCAAACCAAGATCCACCTGAAAAACTTTACCCTGGCCCAACTGGGTCTGCTGGGACTGGCGTTGCGGGATCTGGATGAAGGCTGGTTTGGCATCGGCTTTGCCAAGTCCCGCGGCATGGGCACCGTTCGGGTTGAGTACGAGTGGGCGGTGGTGGACTATCCGGGCTGCCTGGTGGATGAGGCAAACAACCAGATTCGACTGCTGGGATCCCCCCTGGTCTGGCCCCGGGGATCTCTGTTGGGGGCGGGCGAATTCTTAACCCCCGAAGAGGCGGGCAAATACGGCTTTCCCCAACCCGATTGCCAAGCGGTGCCGGTGGGAGCAGAGCCGATGCCTTTGGGATTTGGGGCGCGGCTGACCTGGGATCAGACGTCTGAGGCCAAGGTGGAACATCTGCTCGCCACCGCCGTAAACAGTTGGGCCAAACTCCTGCAAGCGGAGGCCAAAGCCGTATGAAACCAGCCTACGTCGCCTCGCTCAGGATTCGAGACGGGGGGGAGCCCTCGCTTTCCCAAGTGCTCTCGGCCTGTTTTTCCACTTCTGAAAAAACCTACTCCTTTCTGCGCTGGCCCCATCGAGTCAGCGGCATTCAGGTGGGGATCCCGGCGGATCCCGTCTGTCCAGAGGGGCAAGTTTTCTCCCAACAAGGGGAACTGCGCTGGAAAAGCACCCCCCACGGCTGGGATCTGCTGTATCTGGGGATCCAAGCTCCCCCGGACTCCTTTATCCCTCTGCCGGGAGAGTGGCGGTGGGAGGATCACGCAGCCGACCTGTACGGATCCCAAAATCGAGAAACCCGCTTTCCCAAGCCCCTCAGCCATCCCCAAGATCTCAAGGTGGGCCAGCGCTACTTCCGAGATGAGCGAACTGCCCGCGTTCACTTTATTGCCCTGATTCCGAGGTGACCATGACCCCCCAAGGCCCTCGCCCATTGCCCAACCAGGCCGCATCTGCAAGATCGTCTGCCGGCAACAGCAGTCGAGGTGGAGGCAAACCAACCGTGTTTCCCAGTGGAGGCAAACCAACCGTGTTTCCCAAACCCTACGAGCTGATCCCGTTTCCCACCCAGCCCCCCAAGCTGGAGCGGCCCGCCGGCCACGCCAAGTTCCACGCCGATAAGCTGCACGGCACCCTCTTTCTCACCCTGACGGTGCAGACTGCCGTCCACATCTCCACCGGCCACTTGGCCTTGGGCAGCGATGTTGGAGTCAAAGGGATCCCGGTGCTCAAAACCATGACCACCACTCCCAACGGAAGGCTTAAAATCCAGGGCAGCTCCCTCAAGGGGGCCATCCGGGCCATGTATGAGGCGATCACCAACAGCACCCTGGCGGTGATGATGAGCGAGTACCGAAATCGGATCCCCCCAGAGCGGCACCCCTGCCGCAACAAAGAGCAGCTTTGTCCGGCCAGCCGCGTTTTCGGTGCTCTCAACTGGCAGGGATTGGTGGAGTTCAGGGATGCCATTGCCACCGGCACCGGATCGGGTGGCGGATCCCTGCCCCCGCTGTACTGTCCTCGCCCGGATCAGTGCAAAGCTTACTTTAAAAAGGAAAACGGCAAAGTCATTGGACGCAAGTTCTACTACACCCACAAAAAAGCTTTGCAGGGCAGTTCAAGGGGAACACCCACCCAGCAAGCGATGCAAAACACGGTTTTCAAAACCCAAATCCATTTCAAAAACCTCACCCCTGCTGAGCTGGGCACCTTGCTCACGGTCTTGGGGCAGGATCCCAAGCATTCCATGCTGCTGAAGGTGGGGGGCGGCAAGCCCGTGGGCCTGGGATCCCTGCAGGTCACCCTCGACAAGATCGAGCGGCCCGGCAACCTAAAAGATCGCTACAGCCGCTACGATCCCCCAGAAGCCGATACCCTGGAAGGAAAACGCCTCCAAGCCTTTGTGCAAGAGCAAATTGGAGCTGCCCAGGGCTACATCTTGCCCGAACAACTCAAGCGATTGGCCGCCATCCTGAGTCCCACTGCTCTGCGCGAGCCACCCACCGGAGTGTACTGAGGGTTCCCCCATGCTGTCAGACACTGTCGATCTCAGCCCCCAATCTTGGGATCTCGCCCACGGCATCGCCATGACCTTGGCCAAAGAAAGGGTGGATGTCGACGAGTTGAGCAAGTGCATCGCCTATCTGCGCTCGGTCGCCCATCACCCTGACGCGGGATCCCGTTTCTTCCGATTCACCGGCGAGCTGGTGCGAGAAACTGGCCTCCACCGCAGCAACGAAACCCCACGCTACTACCGGCTCATCGACCAAACCTGTAAAAAGTACTTGCAATCTCTGCAGGATAGGCCGGCTGAGATGCTGCAGATCCTGGGCTGGGCCGCCCGCCTGGCCCGCTACTACAAAGATGGGGGAGTGCCGATCGGCGAGATCCCGTCCCCTCCCGATCCCAATGGCGGTCGTCCGACCCATTCCCGCGGCGGCGAGGCCAAGCCCCAGCCAGAGGCACTGCGGCCCAAAGAGCAACCTGAACAAAAGCAGGCTCAGCCCCAAGTTGAAAATGCAGCAGCTTCTACCAAGGCCCGCTTCAAAATTGGGCAACACCTCAAGGCCAGCATCACGAATATCAAGGGCAACGAAGTTACCTTCCAAATCGTGAATACGAATATCAAGCTCACCCAAAAAGAGCCGAAACGGGCCGGATCCCTGACGGTGGGGCAAGAAGTGGAGGTAGAGGTACTCGACTTAAGGGAAGATGGCAGAGTTCGCAGAGTAAGGCTGCTCTGATTGCGAGAGGGGATGGAGCCCTTAAAAACTGCGAGAAAGTTAGGGGATAACTCATGCAGACCATCATCATGACGGTGGGCACCTCTTTGCTCACCAACCCGGACAAAAACCTGCAACCACAACGCCCTTGGGTCGGCCAAAAAACCATCGGGGATCCGGAACGGGCCTTGGCCTGGATGAAAAAGACAGATTTGGAACTAATCAGCGCCGAAACCAATACCTACTACCGGCTGGATCCCACTCCCCAGGATGCCTTGATTTTGCTTTACTCCGAAACCTCTGAAGGACTGGAGTGTGCCCAGATTTTGCAGCTCTTTTTTGAAGAAGCGCTGGGCCAACAACAGGTTTCGCTGGTGCCCCTCCCCGGCGTTAACTACGAGCTAGAGGGATCCTCCCTGGAGCGGATGGCCGAGCTGTTGAAACAGTTGGCAGAGAGCGCCAAGGGGATCGTCACCTTCGCCGCCACCGGGGGCTTCAAAGCCCAGGCCATGATCATGGCCGTGGTGGGCAGTCAATTGGGGATCCCGGTCTGCTACATCCACGAGCAATATAAATCTCTGGTGTATTTACCTTACTTACAGCCGCAAGTCCAGCCGCGGATCCCGCGGGCGGCTCTCCCCGATTCCGGTCGAGATCGCTCCCAGGTCATCCAATTGCGGAGCGACAGCAGCCATCACCGTCCTCGCAGTTGGGTCAAGGTGGAAAAGCTCCTGCGCGACCTTCCCTGGGTAGATCTGGTTCGCTACGACTCAAACGCCTACGCTGCCCCCAAAAACGGCGTCAAAGCCGCCAACCGCAGAACCGAAGATGGTCGCCACATTTTGTGGGTTCATCTCCACGAGAGCCAGGACACCCACCTCGCTGTCAGAGTAGAAACCACCGGCTACACCCCCGAGCACCTAGAGCTGGCTGCCACCGAATTGCGGCAACGCTTGGGCCGTCTGCTTTGAGTGTTTCCATTAATTCCACTTCCCCGAAGGGAAGCGACTCTCGCCGATTATAACCCTTGCCCAGAGCGGGATCCAGGGGCCTAGATCGACAGGGTCTCGTTTAAGGACTCCGTCCCGCTGGCGCGAAAGGACTCCGTCCCGCTGGCGCGATCGGCTGCAATTTCCCCTTATTTTTCTCCGCCGAGGGGCCTGAAACCCTTGCCCAGAGCGGGATCGACCGGGTCAACGGAAGAATCAGGGTTTGAGGCTTGTCGCCGACCCTGTCGCTAACCATGTTGGTGTAGAAATTAACATGGATCCCTGTGTGGAGGTTGCTGGGGAGCTGCTCCTGAGACGCTGAAGTAGGGGGCCAATGGGGCGAAAAAAGGACTCCGTCCCGCTGGCGCGATGAGAGGCTAGGGAGCAACGACATAGCGATCTTGGGAGAGGCGCTCGTTACCCCGATACACGCTCACCTGCAAATGCTGGGGATCCAGCCGGTGCCCCTCTACACGGATGGGTGGGATCCTCAGGGCGTGGCGGGATCCCCGTCCCAGCACGGACACAATCAGGTTTGGGCCGCGGATCTGAACTCGTACGCGCACCGGCCAGGGGAAAGGGTTGCGCAGCTTGAGGTCGGCCAAGCCGTACCAAACGGTGGCATCTAAGCCAGGGGGCACCGACTCTACCTGCCGGTAATGGGGGTGCCTCTCCACCACCTCCAGCCCTGCCAACAGAGCGGCATTGTAAAGGCTAGAGGACACCTGACAGATTCCTCCCCCAACCGAATCCAGGGTTTCGGCCACCATAAACACCGGCGCGGGCACATAGCCTCGTTCCAGGCTGCGCGGCCCCACCACTTGGTTGAAGGAAAAAATCACTTCTGCCTGTTCCCGTGAGCGTGTCGCAGGCATGATGTAAACTCCATCCAGGCTTTGGACGGCTCGGCGAATGTTGTGGAGTTGAGAAGGAGTGCGCTCCTGCAAAGAAGTAACGTATTGGCTTAGGGTTGTTGGCGTGGGATCCGTCCACCACAAGGCCAGAAGGGCCAGTAGCGCCCCCACCAGCACAGCCAACCTCCGCAGGTCAACCCTTCCTCTCACCTCACACCTTGCCCGTCAGAAGGGGTTTCAAGGACTCCGTCCGAGTAGCGCGAGCGGGCAGTTGGCGGGAACCGGTCGCGACCAGCAGCTCTTGGGCGCGGGTACCTGCCGGCAACGTGCGGGATGGGCGTAGGGCCACCAGAGCAGAGCCTTGAGCATCCACCTGAAAGTCACCACAGTGGAGGAACTCGCCATTATCCAGCTTGAGCCAGAGGGAGTAGCGCTCCCCCGCCACCGGTTGGGGCAGATCCCGTGCGGCCAAGATAACCTCCTGCCAGTCTCCTGGGCGAAACAGCACATTGGCCGTCCCCACCTCCCCCTGCAAATGCACCAGACGGGATCCCGGCTGTTGCAGGAGATGGGATAATGCCCGCACCGATTCTAGCTGGGCCAGTTGCAGAGCTTGCCGCAGTCGCCAGTTGTCTAAGCTGAGCAGAACCAAAATTGCCGCCACCAAGCCTCCCAACCAGCGCCACCCCACCCCAAAAGCAGGCAATGGGGAGTGAAGGGGGATGGCCATCTCCTGTTCGCGCAAGCCCATAGCCCCCACCTCTGCCATCACCTGGTCGCGCAAGCTGGCGGGCGGGAGCACTCCTGGCAATCCGTAGGGCAACAACTCCAAGGTTTCTTGCAAGGCTTGCAGTTCGGCCACCAGCCGAGGGTCTTGAGTTAGGCGTGCCTCTAGAGCACTCGCCTGCTCGGGAGACAAGTCCCCCAGCAGATAGCCGGCCAGTTCTTCCCGTTCCTCTGTTAAAGGGGGCGAGGTGGATAAGGACTCCGTCCCGCCGACGCGAAAGGACTCCGTCCCGCTGACGCGATCAGACATGGCCATCCCGACACCAGAACTCAACTCCAAACCTAGGACTCCGTCCCGCTGACGCGAAAGGACGCGGTCCCGCTAACGCGAGCAGAAACCCAGAAGGGCGCGCAGGGATCCCCGCAATTTGCAGAGAGCTTGGCGAGAGCGGGTCTTAACCGTCCCCAACGGGATCCCCAATTGGCGAGCAATGTCCGCCTGGCTCAACCCTTGGTAATAGAGCAACTCCAGGATCTGCCGTTGGTTTTCGGGCAATTGGCTGAGGGCCGCTTGCACCGCTTGCCGCCGCTCCTCGATGGAAACCTGCTCAAAAGGGAACCGAGTCTTGCTAAAGGACTCCGTCCCGCTGACGCGATCGGCGCTGAGAATGGTCTGCCAGCGTTTCAAAAGAAGTTGGTGGCTGCCCTGAGAACGCAGACGGTCAATGGCCCGCGAGCGGGTCAGGATGCACAAAAAACTGCTCAGGGATCCCCGCCGCTCGCGCGACTCGGACGGAGTCCTTGGATCACAGCCAACCTTGCGCCACAGCTCGACAAACACCTCCTGAGTCAGGTCTTCTGCCTCGGCCACGTGGCCCAGGATCTTGAAGGCCAGCCCATAGACCAAGCCGGCATAGCGATCGTAGAGCGCAGCCAGAGCAGCAGGTTGCCCCGCCTTGAGCGCTTCCATCAGCTCCCAATCGGCGCGGGATGACCAATCTCTCACCCGCTCACGCCAGCGGGACGGAGTCCCTGGTTGCTCACCCATGCTACACCCAGTTTCGCCCCACACAACTAGAGGATAAACCTGCCCGATCGCGCCAGCGGGACGGAGTCCTTAAGTCTACCCCCTCAGCCACGACGGGCCGCCCATTCCAGGCTGAGCAAGGCTGTGTTCACCAGCAAGGCCAGGGATCCCACCGCCAGGGATCCGGCCCAGATCTTGTCGTAGCGACCGGCCTGGGCAATGCCATCGAACAGCAGGGTTCCCAGTCCCCCTGCCCCAAACTTGGCGCCCACGGTGGCAATGGCAATGGCCACAATTGCCGCCAGCCGCAGCCCTGCCAAAACAATGGGCAGCATGAGCGGCACCTGCACCTGCCACCACCGTTGCCAGAGGTTCATCCCCATGCCCTTGGCAGCTTCCAGGATGGCAGGCTCGACCGAGCGCAGGCCCACGCAAAAATGGCGCACCAAGATCACCTGCGTGTAGATCACCATCGCCACCACCACCGAGCGGGCATTGAGGCCAAGCCAGGGCACCAACAAAATGATCAAAGCCAGGCTGGGCACTGTGTACAGGATGCTGAGGATCCCCATGACCGGCAGGGCCAACCAGCGCACGTGGTGAACCAGCAGAGCCAGCGGCACCGCCAGCACCACCGCCATGCCCAAGGTCATCCCCACCATCGCCAGATGCTCTTGGGTGAGCTGCCACATCAGGCCGGGGTGGTTGAGGAGATAGCTCACGCGGATCCCCCCTCCAGCATGGCCAAGCTGCGAATGTGATCCAAGGTCAAAACGCCGATGGCCCGCCCGTCCTCCCACACCGTCAGGGCTGCCGCCCCTGTGCGCAACAGCAGGGACAAGGCTTGCCGCAAAGTGGCCTGGGGCCTCACCATCGCTCCCTCTTGGATTTTGTGGTTGTGCGGGATCCCGGCCATCGCCGTTTCCACCCGCAGCACACTCAACTGCCGTACCATGTCATCTGCCCCCAGCAGTTCCCTGACAAAGGGAGTAGCCGGCTGGGTGAGCAGCCGAAAGGGAGTGTCGAACTGCACCACCCGCCCCTTCTGCATCACCAAAATGCGATCCGCCAGGCGCAGCGCCTCTTCCACATCGTGGGAGACGAACAGGATGGTTTTTTTCAATTGCCGTTGCAGGCGCAGGATCTCCTCTTGCAGCTTGCTGCGGGTAATGGCGTCGATGGCCCCAAAGGGCTCGTCCATCAGCAGCAGCCCTGGATCCCCGGCCAGCGCCCGCGCCAGCCCCACCCGCTGCTGTTGTCCACCCGACAGTTGGGCAGGGTAGCGGTGGCGGTACTCGTGGGGGGGCAAATTAACCAAGCTGAGCAGCTCGTCCACCCGCTCGCGGATGCGCTCCTTCGCCCATCCCAAAAGTCGCGGCACTACCGCCACATTCTGGGCCACCGTCATGTGGGGAAACAGCCCCGATTGCTGGATAACATAGCCGATCCGCTGCCGCAGAGCCGTGATGGGAAACTGGCGGATATCCCGCCCGTCCAAGCGAATCTGCCCCTGGGTGGGATCCAGCAAGCGATTCACCATTTTCAGAAGGGTGGTTTTGCCGCAGCCAGAAGGCCCCAGGATGACCACCAACTGGCCCGATTCTATGGAAAAACTGCACTCCTCCACAGCCGGCTGGGAACTGTGGGGAAAGCGCAGCGATACCCGCTCGAACTCGACGGTGCTCACCTCAGGGTCTCATGCAACAGGCAAGGTTATTTCTTGAGAATGCCGGCTTCCACCAAGAAAGTTCTGGCCACCTCCGCCGGCTCCTTGCGGTTGCCGCTCACCTCGTAGTTCAACCGCTGCATCACCTCGTCCGTCAGCAGGGGGGAAAGGGCATTTAAGGCAGCGGCAATGCCGGGGTTGGCCTCTAGGGTGTCCTTGCGCACCACCGGCGCCACCTGGTAGGGGGGGAAAAGCTGCTTGTCATCCTCCAGCAGCACCAGGTCAAAGGCGGCAATTTCTCCATCGGTGCCGAAGGCCACTGCCACATCCGCTTCCCCATTGACCAAGCCCTGGTAGCGGAGGCCGGGATCCACTGCTTTGTAGGCCTTGAGCCGGAAATTACCGTAGACGGCTTGGATCCCAGGTAGGCCATCCTCGCGGGCTTGAAACTCCGGCGGCCCGATCATCACCAGCTCGCCCGCTTTGGCCACCATGTCCGAGATGGTGGCAATGCCCAGCTCAGCCGCTCTGGCGCGGGTCATGGCCAGGGCCTGGGTGTTGTTCAGGGGGGCGGGATCCAGCCAAATCAGTTGGAACTGGCTCTCGTACTCGCGGGCCACCGTCGCGTACACCTCTGCCGGGTCGCCGCTGCTGGGCAACTTGAGCACTGTCAGCAGGCCAGTGCCGGTGTACTCGGGGTAGAGATCGATCTCGCCGCTCAACAAGCCCGCATGGGCTACCGGTGTTCCGCCCAGGTTGAGCTTGCGCTCCACCGTGAACCCTGCCGCCTCCAGGGCTAAGGCGTACATTTCCCCCAAAATAAACTGCTCGGTAAAGTCC
Source organism: Thermostichus sp. OS-CIW-32 (assembly GCF_054060415.1). Classification (NCBI taxonomy): domain Bacteria; kingdom Bacillati; phylum Cyanobacteriota; class Cyanophyceae; order Thermostichales; family Thermostichaceae; genus Thermostichus; species Thermostichus sp. OS-CIW-32. Next base: position 250,289 of record NZ_JBSSDD010000004.1, read on the forward strand.
TTGGAGCCGACGGTAATGGGCTTGGCGAGGCCCCCTTGGGGAGTGAGAACAAGAGCTGCCAGCCCCGACAGGGCCAGCAAAGCCAAGCGACGAGTGGTTTTCAGCATAGGCAAGGGGAGAAGGGATCCCAAACTCAAGATCAAGGGGCCCTGCCGAGAGCGTTCCGGCCTGGGCCAGGAAGTTTCGACTGTTAAGTCACCATTAAACCATTATTTTCCCTGAGCCGTAACTGCAAGAACCAACCGTAGAGATCGCCAGTACGGTCACTGCAAGTTGGTTTGAAATAGCCCAAGTGTAAGGACTCCGTCCCGCTGGCGCGATCAGCACCGCCCCAGCCCCTCTCCCAGGGGAAGAGGGAAGTTCACCCCCATTGAGAACAACCCTGCTGTGTCGCTGGGGTCAAGGACTCCGTCCCGCTGGCGCGATCGGAGGGGTGGTGAACAACGTCCAAAAGGACTCCGTCCCGCTGGCGCGATCAGCCTCCGCTGGGGGCCGGGAAAGAGCCTGTTACCGCGCGGATCTTCTGTCGCCGCCCGGCTCGCTCGATCTCCAGCTCCAGGGTGCTGCCCACCTCAGTGCGCTCCACCTCCTGTTGCACCTGATCGGCTGTGGTTACGGCACGACCATTGATGGAGAGAATGACATCCCCAGACCGCAGCCCTGCCCGTTCCGCTGGGGATCCCTGGATGACTTCGCCAATCAGTACACCCTGATCCACCGTTATCAAAATGCGGCTATTGGGATCCTGGTTGAGGCGCTCCTTCAGCTCTGGAGTCAGCGTGAGCATGCGGATGCCCAGGTAGGGGTGATCCACCTTGCCGCGAGTGATCAACTGATTGGCCACCCGCTGGGCCGTCTCAATGGGGATGGCGAAGCCCAACCCTTGCGCTCCCTGGATGATGGCGGTGTTCACCCCGATCACCTCCCCTTGAGCGTTGAGCAGCGGGCCGCCGGAGTTGCCGGGGTTAATGGCCGCATCCGTTTGGATAAAAGATACCCGCTTGTCAGGCACCCGAATCTCCCCGCTGGAACGGCCCAAAGCGCTGATGATCCCAGCCGTAACGGTGTTATCCAAACCCAGGGGGTTGCCGATGGCAATGGCCCACTGGCCCGGCTCCAGGGTTTCCGAGCGCCCCAGCTTCACGGTCGGCAGGTTCTGGGCGTTGATCTTCACCACGGCGATGTCCGTAACCGGATCCGAACCGATTACCTGCCCATCAAAGCTGCGGGTATCCTTGAGCGTCACCGTTACCTTGTCGGATCCCTCGACCACATGGGCATTGGTGATGATCTGGCCGTCTGGGCTGATGATGAACCCAGAGCCGGTTCCCTGCTGTCGCCGCTGCCGAGGGATGGAAGGGATCGCTTGGCCAAAGAAATCCCGGAAAAAGGGATCGCTGAAAAACTCCTCCGGAAAAGGGGCAGGGGCGCGCACCGTCCGCTCAGCATCGATGCGAACCACCGCCGGCCCCACCTTTTGCGCCACATCGGCGATGAAATTCAGGTTCAGTTGGGGCGGGGTTGCCGTCGTCTGGGCAGATACCCCCTTGCCCCCCACCAGAGCCGCTCCCAGCCCAATGCCCAGCAGCACCAGCAGCACTGACGAGAGAAGAGACTTCCAAGTGGAGATGGCAAAAGGCTGGAAAGAGGATTGAGCAGGTTGGGCGGAAGCTTCTGACCCGGGAGAGGGCTGGCCCGGCATGGATGTTCTGCGCTTCATAGCTACAAGAAGAGGGTTGGGATGCTGCAAGACTTCGGCCCCACGCAGGGGGAGAAACCTAGGGCCTAATCTAACATGGACAGCAGGGATCCCAGAGTGGGCAACCCTAGCGTTTTTCCGTACTTCTATCTGGAGCGAAGAGCAGCGGAATCTGCTCACCCAAGGTAGCCCATCTCCCATTCAGTTGGCTTTGATCACGATAGTGAGGCCAGGAAAGCTTTTGTTCCCGACTTTGGCCGGTTTGCAGCTAACGTAGGAATAATGAATGGGGGTAAGACCATGACCAACCCAGCCAGCCGCCTGTTGGCTCCTCTGCTTGGTGGATTGCTCTCGGCACAGATGGCCGCCCCAGTTTTGGCGCAAATGGGGCCCTTGCCACCACCGCCTCCTGGAGAAGGATGGCGTCCTGTGAATCCTCGCCCCCTTCCCCCTGGCCCTCAACCCCTGCAACCTGGCCAGCCCTTTCAACTGCAAACCACGTTGCTATTGCGCTCTGGGGATCTGATCCAGGCGGTGCATCGCTCCCCAGAAACCCTCTTGATTGCCCCTGGGGAAACCCGCGCCGTCAGCCTTAGCTTGGATACCCCTCTGCGGGACATCTACGGCAACATGGTCGTCCCGGCGGGGGCTGTTTTGGAAGGCCAATTTCAGCCGGTGAGCGGCGGCACCCAGTTTGTTTCGCGGGCTTTGATTTTCAACGGCCAATCCTACCCCCTCTACGCTCAGAGCCAGGTTATCCCGCTGCGCAAGGATCCCCGCCACACTTCCGGGGAAGCGATTGTGCAAGATGCCTTGATCGGGGCAGCCGCAGGAGCGATTTTGGGGGGCCTCTTCGGCGACCGGGTGATCTCGACGGAGAAAGTGCTGGGCGGAGCGGCGGCAGGGGCTGTCATCGGCAATGTAACGGCGCCGGAAGTGGCGGTGATCGACGCCAATGCCAACTTGACGCTGACAGTCACCCAAGATTTTCAGCCCTACCTGCCCTAGCGAGCCCCTGAAAACAGCTCTGGCCAGGGATCCCTTTCTAGGGACTGGCCGTGAGCCGATCCAAAATCTCGTCGTGGGAGAGGCCCTTGCGCACCCATTCCTCGCAGTGGTGCAGCCGCTGAGCCGTGCCGATGAGGAAGCGGTTGAGATCGGCCCCCAGGGATTCGCAGGTGGTCTGTACGCAGATGAGATCCCGCCCCGAAAGCAAGGAGAAGAGGCTGGCCAGCATTCCCGCCTCCAAATATCCGGCAGGCTCTCGCCGTGCAGAAGGTTCCTCCGGGTTGAAGCTGGCGCGAGCGGCCAGGGCAAACCCGGAATGGCGGATCCCGGCTTGAACCAAGCCGTGGTCGGCGGCGGAAAAGTCCAGCTCCAGGCGTCCCCAGCCGTGGGTGGCCCAGAGATCGCTGAGGGCATCCAGGAAGATCCCCATCGGCAATTCCTGCAGCGGCTGCTGGTAGTAGCCGGAAAGCTCGTCTTCAATACGGCGGAAAAACGCCTCTCCCCAATCGCGGCCACAGTTGTAGAGAATGACGCGGGTGGCTTGGCCGGTTTCATAGCGCAGGCCGGAGTAGAGAGCTTCCAGCAGGGGCATGGGAAAGGCCGCCAAGCGGTATCCTCCGCGGCTGTAGAGCAGTCCGGTGTGGATGTCAGGGCGGATGTAGTAGGCAGGGCTAAAGCAGTGCCCAGGCAAGATCTGGTCTTGCAGAATCTCTTGCAGGGAGATCATGGCTATTCTCGCAGTCAGGTGGACAAGAGGGCGGGGATGGATAGATTGGGGAGCGGCTGGAATTTTTGGCGTGAGGGAATGAATGATTAAGGAGTGAGCTGTATAAGCTGTATACAGTAAATCGGGAGAAGGAGGTCGCTATCGGAGGGCGCAGGGAACTTTGGTGAATAGATTGAGGGCGAATGGACTCAGTTAACCAGCATGGATTTGGCCAAAAGCAGATAAGGGCGGATCATTTCGCTCTCTTCTGCTCCAAAGATGTAGGTCAGGGAGTCGAGCATTAACTTGTAGGCAGGCTGGCATTGGTCGCGCATCTTGAACGATTTCAGGATCGTCTCCAGCCAGTAGAGCAATTTATCCCTCAGGTAGTCTTCGTCGTTGAGCAGCATGGCCATGCAGCAGTAGCGCCACACCATGCTCAGATCCCGGCGGCAGCGCTCCCAGGCCAGGTGACCATGCTGGCGGATTAAATTCGGCATCATCGGCTGAAACTTCTCCATCACCCGATCCAGCAACTCTTGTTCTTTGGCCTGGAGAACCTGGTAAAGGCGTACCCGCCTCGGGATCCCTTCCACGTAGGCGTGTAGAGTTTTCAACTCGTCCGGGCGCAGATAGCGGCCTTCGCTTTGTTGCATCAGCTCGGCAACCCTTGAATTCATAGATAGAGCCTCCTTCAGTGGGCTTCACACAAACATTTCCGCCAAGGTGAGAGCCCGCTCCGGCGGAACTGTGGGCAGGTCAACCTCGGCCTCAGACCTAGAAGAAGAGGGGGAAGGGAACTGGGCCTGAGAAGTGGCGCAGACAGCTTGTAGCTCTTGCCAGTAGGGGGCAAGCAAACCCTGCTGATCCGCTGGCAGGGATCCCTGAACCACTGCCCGTAGCTGAGCGAGCGCTTGCGGCAACCCTAGGTACTGTTCCATCGCACCAAGAGTTACCTGCTGCACAAGGGTGGGATCCCCTATCAACAGGCTCAGGCCCAGGGAGCGCAAGCAAAAGGCCAATTGACGAGCCAAGAGGCGCTGAGCCGGGGTTAGAGAAGGTTCTGCCCCCTCTCTGGCGGGATTGCTGCTGGGCAACGCTGTCGCGACGGGGGTTGGCCCCTGCTGTTGCAAAACCTTTTGGATCCAGGTCAGCTCCTGCTGTTGTAAGACTTGGTAGAGCTCCAGCCGTTCTTCAAAAGAGAGCGAGTAACGAATCAGGTCTTGCAGATCGTCGGGTGTTAGGTAACCCCCTTCTCGATCGGCAATGCGCTCCGGCCAAGAGTGAAGGTCATCCATGGGTGAAGTCTCCTTAGAGCACGGATCGAGAGAGCACAACTGAGAGCCCTGAACAAACCAGAGCTAGAGCAAAGCTCCGCCAAACAAGGCGGCAAAATCCTCAAGAGTAAAGGGATCCTCTGCCGGCAATTCCGGCAGCGGCTCTGAGCGTGGGCAGATGCCCGACCAATTGAAGCCGGCAAAAAACTGTCCCACCGATTGGGCAAAGAGCATGGGGGACTGCGGCGGCGGCTCTTGAGCAAAGGGAGCCTTGGCCGGGGGTCGGTTATCCCAGTTCAACCCCTGCAAAAAGACCGCCAGCGGCTGGGTTAAGTCCAGATCGGTGTCTAAGTTGAAGGTGACCATGGGCGTTTCTCCAAAGTGTCGAGGGATCCCAGAGAGCCTTCAAAAGCCACAAGCAAGCCTCACAACTGGTGCAAACGCTGCTCGATCTCGCGGGCGCTGGCCCCTTCGGTGATCCAAAAATTGGCGGCATCAATGCGTTCTTGCCCGCCCAACAGGAACTTGCAGTAGGTTTCCCCCATGGCGTAGCACTGGATCTCGATGCAGGCCAGCTCGCGGGAAGTCATAGCGGTGAAAAACCCGGCAAATAGCCCGGCATAGAGATGACAAACCGGCTTGCCCACATCCCCTAGGGTGCGAGCCACCATCGAGTCAAACAAGTTGATAAACAGGAAGCCTTTTTGTTTGGATTCGGTTTCCACCTCCCACTTGCCCCAGCCCTGAGCCGTAAAAGGCCACCACCAAGTCTCCAGCAAAAACAAAAGGTTGGACTGTTTTACGCCAATCCCATACTCCCGCTCGTACCACTCGGAGAAGTGCTTGGCATCGCGGATGCCCCAATCTCTGCCAATGGTGTACATCACCGCCGCCGAAGCATCCCCCACCTCCCGTTCCAAGCCTGTTTGCAGGCCCACAATAAAGTCTTCGCTCAACAGCAGATTTTGGGTGTTGTTCCAATCGATAATCGTGCCCTGATCTCGGTTGAAGCGAAAGAAATCGCGGTAACTGTAGTGAGCATGCTTGTCACGGCCCACAGGCAGGGTGACTGCAGGACGGGGATCCGGTCGAGATGGAGTGGTGACCATGGTGCTCTCCTGACAAAAAACAGATGAGTCTAGATCGCGATGCAACAGGATTCGGTGGGATTTAAGGGATCGATAATCGAGTCAGACGATGCAAATGGGCCAATGAGCCAATGAAATGAATAGCTAAACATTTGATAAACTTAGTCGGCTATTCGAGGGATCCAACATTGTTCAATCCTTGGTTGATTGTCTATAAGACAATGCCCGCTGAGCCCAAGGGATCCCTGAATATCGACAATCCATCAAACTTCCCGAGTTTGGGCCAGCGTATTGCCAATGATGCGGAAGTCCTCATTTTCTAGCTGCTTAACAGTAGAGCGAGTGATGATCTTGCCCTGCTCCACCAAAACCTTCCCCGTCCGTGGGTGCAGCAGGTCTTGTTCGGCCCGCCGACCGATGAGCACTTCGATATCCCTCAGCGAGTTCACGTACATCCCCGGCGGCAGCTCCACCACCACGCCATCGGAAACCACCCGCGCCTGACAGGCCAGCCGGGAATTGCTGCGGGCGCTGGTAATGGTCTCCAGAGTCTTGGCCTCGCGGGGGGTGATGGGAGTGAGGCTTTCCATTCCCTCTTTGACGTAAACATGACAGGTGGCACAGATGCCGCGACCACTACATTCCCGCGAGACATGCAGCTCCTCCGACAAAATAGCCGACAGAAGATTGCTGTAGGTATCGACCTCTGAGACGCGAGATAAAGGCTCTAGCCGGATTTGTTTAACCATAGATGGGATCCAAACGCTAAGGGCAGGCAAGAAACCCCGGCGGGCAAGATCTACTGCATAAGCAACGCAAACCAATCACAAAAATTGTATTGATCCCTTCCCCTGCAGCCCCCTTGCAGGTCTACAGCAACACCTGAGTCCCCAGTCAATCAAACCAGAGCACTTCACCAGAGCACTTCAAATGATGAGCCCTGCACCTGTGACCCTGGGAGAGGCTGCATTCTTTACTTAACTTATATTCTGGATCTGGAGCAGGTTATTCTGGATGGAAGTGTCATAATACTTAACTACGAATAAACACGGAATTTTTTTATCGGCTAGAAAGTTACAAAGTGAAATCACGTAAATTGGAGAAAATGACAATCCTTTCGTAAATATTTATCGCAGATCTCCCCCGGTCGTTCTGTCGGCAAGGTAAATCTTAAGTAGAACCTTCACGGTCTTTTATTGGCAATTTTGTTACAGAAGGATGTGCTGAAGTTTGCCGTAAAAGCGTATTGAGCCATTCGCTACTCTCTTGGCCATTTCTTTAAAGTAGCCCCTCGTTTTGTCTGTTTTTGTCAGTTCTGTCGATTGGGAGCTATTGCCATGGAACCACGCCAGCGGGATCCGCAAACGTTGCAAAACCTGTTGCGGGCTGCCTACCAACAGCTTTTGGAACGCCAGCCCTACCAGCACGAGAAAACAGGAGAGCTGGAGAAAATCGAGCAGGACTTCTTGCGGGGGCGGATCGGGATTAAGCGCTTGGTTCGCCAGATTGGGGGATCCCGGCTCTACCGGCAACTCTTTTTCAGTGCCGGCTGCAACACCCGCTGTGTAGAGCAGGGCTTCAAGCACTTTTTGGGACGGGCCCCGGCCAGCAAGGAGGAGGTGGCCGCCTACCACGACATTTTGGTGCACCAGGGCTTGCAGGCCATGGTCAATGCCTTTATCGACTCGGAGGAGTACCGCCACCAGTTCGGCAACGACCATCTGCCCCACCCCCGCCAACGGCTGAGCGGCCACCCACCTTTGGCCTACTTGCTGACAAACCAAATGCACCGGCGCCATGAGCTGGGGATGCAGGGATCCCCACTTTTGCACAGTTTGGCGGCGATGGAAGTGGGGATCCCTTAGGCAGTGGGGCCGGGGAGGAAGTCGAGGGTATAGGCTTGGCGAACCTCCAGACCCGCTGCGCCGATCCCCAGGGCCACCATCTCCTGAAAGTAGGTTTGCCAGCGCTGGTGGGTCATGGCGCCGATCCCCAGCGTGGCGGCATCTCCACTGGTGAGAAGGCCGTAGTCTTTTAGGGCTTGGTGGGCGTAGGCCAGGAGGGCCTCGCTCATGTTGGGGTTGTCTTGGCGGATGAGGCGATTGCCGGGGCGGGGATCCTCTAGGTAGCTCTGCCAGCCCTGGATGGAGGCAGCTACAAATTTTCGCACCTGCTCCGGGTGCTGTTCGGCAAAGGGGCGGGTGGTCTCCAGGGTGGTGGCGTAGGGGGAATAGCCGTAGTCGGCCAGCAGAAAAACGACGGGATCAAAGCCCCCCTCCTGGCGCACGCGGAAGGGCTCGGAGGTCACATAGCCCTGCTGGGCAGAAGACTTGTCCAGCAAGAAGGGCGTGAGGCTGAGGTTGTAGGGGCGCTTCTGCTCGTCGGTAAAGCCAAATTTGGCCCGCAAAAAAGGCCAGTAGGTGAGGTTGGCCCCCGGTGACACCCAGATAGGCTTGCCCCGCAGGTCTTCCAGGCGCTCGATGCCCACCCCTGGATGGGCCAAGAGACACTGGGGATCCTTCTGGAAAAAGGCGGCCACGGTGAGAACAGGGATCCCAGCTTGCAGAGCCGCCAGAGCGTCGGGGCTGCCGCCGAGCACAAAATCTGCCGCTCCCCCGGCTAGCAGTTGCAGCACGTTAACCGCCGTTCCCCCCATGCGGATTTCCACCTGCAGACCGTAGTCGGCGTAGATGCCGGTGGCCAGGGCTTGGTAAAAGCCGCCGTGTTCGGCCTGGGCGTACCAGTTGGTGACCAGTCGCAAGGGCCGGGATCTGGCCGAAGAGGGGCGGGAGCCCGCTCCTACTGCTAGCAGAGCAGCTCCACTGGCCAAAAAACGCCGCCGCGGCCAAGGCTCTGGAGTTACACCGGACATAGGCAGGGATCCTCAGGCGGCCACGCTTTCAGTATCTCGCAAGTAGACCAGTTTTTCCTCAGGCTGGCCACCCCTTGGAAGAGGAGCTGTTGGGAGGCGTCTTCGATTTATATTTGCAAAGCAAGCGGGATCCCCTTCTTACAAGGGGCAAGATCGACATTCCAAGGGGTAGGGCATGGGCAAGGTGTATCTAGTGGGGGCAGGGCTGGGCGGGCGGGCGGGCCTGACGCAGGGAGCACTGGAGATCCTACGGCAGGCTGAGGCTATCTGGATCGACGAGCTGGTGGATGAGCGCTTGTTGGCAGAGTTGCCGCCGCAGGCGCAGGTGTGGCGACGCTCTGGGCCAGGAAGCCTCCAGGAGGGCATCCACTGGCTCATCCAGCGCTGCCGAGAAGGCAAACAGGTGGTTCACCTCAAGTCAGGGGATCCCTTGATCTTTGGCCGCGCTCGCGAGGAGATCCAAGCCCTTAGGGAGGCGGGCTGTCCCTTTGAGATTTGGCCGGGGTTGTCGTCGGCCCTGGCTGGCCCCCTCTGGGCAGGGATCCCCCTGACCGATAAGCACTTAAGCCGCGTTTTTGCCGTGCTGACTGCCCACGATCTAGAGGCCTTGCCCTGGAGCGCCCTGGCCCAGTTGGATACTTTGGTGATTTTGATGGGATCCCGGCAGCGACAGCACATTGGCGCACGGCTAGTGGAGTCTGGGATCCCGGCAGACCGACCGGTGGCCTTGATCTGGGGGGCGGGGCAAGCAGAGCAACAGGTGTGGGTAGGCACCTTGGCGGAGCTGCAGCAGGAGGCGGGTCAGGCGAAGTTGCCGGGTCTGCTGGTGGTCGGGGAGGTGATCCGGTTGCGGCAGGACTTTTTGCCGGGGATCCCTCCTTTGCCTCCGCCGGCTCCCCTGGCAGGCAAGACGGTGCTGGTTACCCGTTCTGAGGGGCAATCACCAGCTTTTTGTGAGTTGCTGCAGGCCCAGGGGGCGCGGGTGCTGGAGATGCCGACCCTGGTGATCCAGCCGCCCACGAGCTGGGATCCCTTGGATACAGCCATTGCCAACCTGGAACAATTCGACTGGCTGCTGCTGACCTCTGCCAATGGAGTGCAGGCTTTCTTTGAGCGGCTGCAGCGGCAGGGGCGAGATAGCCGAGCACTCCACTCCCTGCAAGTGGCGGTGGTGGGATCCAAGACCGCTTCCGTGCTCGCCCAGTACGGCATCCATCCCGATCTCATGCCCCAAGAGTTTGTGGCCGAGGCCCTGCTTCAAGTTTGGCCGGAGCCGATCTCAGGGCAGCGCATCCTCTTTCCCCGCGTTGAGTCAGGAGGGCGGGAGGAGCTGGTACAGGGGTTGCGGCAGCGAGGAGCAGAGGTGGTGGAGGTGGCCGCCTATCAGTCCGCCTGTCCAGCAGCAGCGGATCCCCAGGTCCTGGAAGCTCTTAAAGCCCACCAGGTGGACATCCTCACCTTTGCCAGCTCCAAGACAGTACAGCATTTTGCCCACTTGATCCAGCAGGCAGGGCTAGGCCCTGAGATCTGGGATCCACCCGTGCAGATTGCCGCCATTGGCCCCAAGACGGCCGCAACCTGCAAGGCTGCATTTGGTCGAGTGGACATCGCAGCCCAGGAGTATACTTTGGAAGGATTGGTGGAAGCCCTCATCCAAGCGACCAACCGTTCTACCTAGCCTTTTCAGGCCGTTCGCGGTAGCGGTGCAGAGTACCCAGGTGCTCCTCATAGTGAGCCCCCATCAGCCAAACGGAACTCTCCTGGCCCGGTATCCCAATAGATACACCCAGACACCATGTGGCAGACGGCCAAGCTCTACGAAGACATTCTTTACGAAAAAACGGATGGCATTGCCAAGATCACCATCAACCGTCCCCACAAGCGCAACGCCTTCCGCCCCAAGACCATTGCCGAGCTGATTGATGCGTTTGCCGATGTGCGAGAGGATCCCAGGATTGGAGTAGTGCTCTTAACAGGCGCCGGGCCCCATACCGATGGGAAGTACGCCTTCTGCGCCGGCGGGGATCAAAGCGTACGGGGCGAGGCCGGTTACCTGGATGAGGCCGGGATCCCTCGTCTCAATGTGCTGGATCTGCAGCGCATCATCCGCTCTTTGCCCAAGGTGGTGATTGCCCTAGTGGCAGGCTACGCCATTGGGGGTGGCCATGTTTTGCATCTCATCTGCGACCTGACCATTGCCGCCGATAATGCCATCTTTGGGCAAACCGGCCCTAGGGTGGGCAGCTTCGATGGGGGCTTTGGGGCCGCCTACCTAGCGCGGGTGGTGGGGCAAAAAAAAGCCCGCGAGATTTGGTTCCTCTGCCGCCAATACACCGCAGCCCAAGCCCTAGAGATGGGTCTGGTCAATGCCGTGGTGCCAGTGGAAGAGCTAGAAGCTGAAGGGATCCGCTGGGCGCAAGAAATTCTCCAGCACAGCCCCTTAGCCATCCGCTGCCTCAAAGCCGCCTTCAACGCCGACTGCGATGGGCAGGTGGGGCTGCAGGAGCTGGCCGGAGATGCGACGTTGCTGTTCTACATGACCGAAGAAGCTGCTGAGGGCAAACGCGCCTTTTTGGAAAAGCGCCCACCTAACTTTCGCCAGTTTCCCTGGCTGCCATAGTTTGTTTGTTTTCATTAAATTCCACTTCCCCGAAGGGAAGCGACCTGTAGGGCTGGGCTTTACCTCAAACTCAAGCAGCAGCACCACCTGACGGAAATACCGCTGTCGATATTCCGCCAGGAAATATGCAGCCCGAGGTCTGTCAAAATCAGCGGGTAGCTCCAGCGCTGCTATATCCAACGGTTGCCCCACCAGAGCGTACCCCAGAGATGCAAAGAGACCAGCCACCTCAGCAACCGATCGGATCCCTCGAATGTCTTCCACATCCAGTTGAGTAGCCATTGCCGCACTCCGGTGATCTGTGGCTAGTCTAAGGGGGATCCCGTGCTAGGTCGTGTTGATCTTATGTTAGGATAGAGAGAATAATTTATAGAGGAAAGAGGATGAAGTTGGTTTTTTTAGATGAAAACAAATGGCAGAAGATATTGGCTTTTTTACAGACAGAAGAGAG